>JAYFQJ010000013.1:0-3325 GCA_034927165.1 Oscillospiraceae bacterium | reverse complement strand
CGCGTGGATGCTGGAGGGCTGCGCCGCGTCGTTGATATAGCGCTGCGCGCCGAAGGCCGTGGTGATCTCGCCCTCACAGGGCCATTGGAACAGGCCGGTCGTATAGTCGGCGTCATCCGCGATCTCATCGAGGCCGGCGATGGTGCTGTTGTAGACGGCGAGCGCCTCGGCGTCGCCTATGGTCGTGGACTCGGTCGTCTCGTCGACGACGAGATGCTGCTCCTCATAGTCGACGGCCGTGACCGTGTACGGCAGCTGCGTCGTCTGACCGTTGCATTCCACCTCGAGGGTGTACTCGCCCGGGGCGCGCAGGTAGTTGAACGGGATATAACAGTAAAAGCCCGTTTCCGTGCGGACGATGTGCGGCGTATAGGAGAAGCTCACGCGCACGGCGAGCGCATCGGACGCGCGGAGATTTTCGCCGCTGACAACGAGCGCGCCGCCCTGCGGCACGCTGTCGCGGGACAACGCGAATACCGGCACGATCTTATAGGTCACCGAAAACGCATAACTCGCGCTTCCGCTCGCGGAGATGTTTTCCATCGAGGCGGTGACTGCAAAATCGTAGACGCCGTCCTCGGCGGGGCGGAAGGAGGCGTTGAACTGCTCGGGCGTGCCGCGGAACACCTCGGCGCCCCCGTGGGTCACGACGACCTCGGCGCTTTTCGGCGCGCGGGCAAACACGAGCGCGTCGCCGAAGCGGCTCAGCTCGACGGAAGGCGTTGGGGCGCTGTTTCGAAGCGTCACGGTCGTCATGCGGTCGTCGAGATCCAGCACCGAGAACTCAGCCGCCGCGCAGGGGATCTGCGTTCCCGCGCAGGACAAGGAGACGAGCGCCTCCACCTCGGCTTTCGCCTGCTGCGTCTGCTCGCCGACGAGGACGGCCTTCTCCCCGCGCGTTTTTACATACGCGGTCACACCCGCCGCGAGCGCCGCGACGAGGATCAGCGTCAGCGCCGCCAGCAGGGGACGAAGTCTTCTTTTCGGTTTCAGTTTCATCAAATCACCTATTTCCTGTCCCTATCATAGCAGAAGCCGACGCAAAATAACAGGGGTATGCGCCCCGCCGCTCCGCCGAAACTGTAATAATTGGCTTGTTTACTTTGACTGGGCTTTCATGTATAATAAGTCTCGACCAAAATGAAGGAGTGTTCAAAAAAAATGGTTAAAAAACTGCTTTCCATCCTTCTTTGCCTCGCGCTTGCGTTGTCCTTCGCGGCGTGCGGCGGAGACGATAAGGTTGTCATCCAGGGCGAGAGCGAGGACGCGGCGGACGGCGCGAGCTCCGATCTCGGTTCCACCACGGAAGTCACTGCGACCAAAGACGCCTACAACTTCCTGACGGGCGAAAATAACATGGCGAGCGACCGCGCGGGTCTGCGCCCATATGCCATCGCCATCAACAACATTGAGGATTCCTGGCCGCAGTACGGCATCTCCTCCGCCGACGTTCTGTACGAGTGCGAGACCGAGGGCGGCATCACCCGCATCATGGGCGTCTTCTCGGATATCCGCGAAATAAAGCAGATCGGCTCGGTGCGTTCTCTGCGCGACCAGTTCCTCGAGCTGCTGTATCCGCTCGATCCCATCATCGTCCACATCGGCATGTCGCAGTATGCGCGCTCCGCCATCGTGGAGAACAACTTCAAGACGGTGGACGGCGACGTCTACAAGGCGATCAAGTACTTCGACGAGACGAGATATCAGACCATGCCGAAATGGTATTGCTATTTTGTCAGCAACGACCTTGTGACGAAGGGCGTCGAGCTCGCGGGCGTCAAGACCGAATCCACGAGCATCCTGACCTCGCTGTTCAACTTCAGCGACGGCGCCGTGACCCCGAGCGAGGGCGGCGCGAGCAGGATCTATTACGAGTTTTCGGGCGCGACCGACTGCATCTTCACCTACAACTCCGCGGACGGCCTGTATTATAAATCCCAGTTCGCGAGCGCGAGCTATCCGGACGGCAAGGCCGAAAAGGACGCGCTCAACGACCAGCAGGTCGCGGTGAAGAACGTCGTTCTTATCTATGCGCCGTTCAGCTACACCACCGACCCCGATCCGCTCGCGCAAGTCGACTTCTCGAACGGCGGCAGCGGCTATTACTTTACCAACGGCCAGTATCAGCAGATCACCTGGCAGAAGGGCGACTATTCGAGCACGCTCAAGCTGTATGACATGAGCGGCAACGAGCTGTCCGTCAACACCGGCAAGACCCACATCGGCGTCGTCAATCAGGATTACGCAGATGTTCTCAACATCACCGCGTGACCGAAGCTGTGCTTCAAAGCGCGCCTCCGCAGGGAGGCGCGCTTTTTTCTGCGCGTCCGTCCGCCGAAACAGCCGTTGAGTTTTGCCGTTTTTGTGGTATACTTTTACTACTGTTTTAGAAGAGGAACTGCGCAATGTTTTTCAATGCGAACAAATGCGATTGGCTGATCGTCGGGCTCGGCAACCCCGGGAAGCAATACGAGCTGTCCCGCCATAACGCGGGTTTCCGCGCGCTCGATCGCCTGTGCGATAAAAACAGCATCCGCGTCAGCCGCGCGCGCTTCGGCGCGCTGACGGGCAGCGGCTCGATCGGCGGTGTGAAGGTCGTCGCGCTCAAGCCGACCACCTTCATGAACCTTTCCGGAACGGCGGTGGAGGCCGCAGCTAAATATTATAAGATCACGCCGGCGCATATCCTCGTTCTGTTTGACGACGTTTCGCTGCCGCCCGGCCACATCCGCATCCGCGCGGACGGCTCGGCGGGCGGACACAACGGCATCCGCAATATCATCGATCAGCTCGGGACGGAGAGCTTTCCCCGTGTAAAGATCGGCGTCGGCGCAAAGCCCCGCCCGGAGATGGATCTCGCCGACTGGGTTTTGTCCATGCCCGCATCGCAGGATCGCAAGAGCATTGAGGCGCGTCTCGACGACGTCTGCTGCGCCGTTGAACTGATCGTACAGGGAAAGCTGGAGCTCGCGCAGAGCCGCTACAACGGCTGAGTCATCCGTTTCCCGGGCAAACAGATCGCGCTGCTTATAAATACGGGGCTTCCCCTTCCTTTATTCTTCCGGCGCTGCGCGCCGGTCGTCATCGAACTGCCACCGGGTGCGGCTTCGCCGTATCCGGCGCAATGTGTTGTAAAGGAAACGACATGACAAACGGCATCCTTCAGGCGCTGCGCGGGTGCGCGGCTTTTGAAACCACGGCGGCGACGATCGCCGCAGGCAAAAACGCGGCGTTGTTCGGCGCGCACCCCATCCACCGGGCGGCGGCAGCGGCGGCGCTCGCGGACGCGTCCGCGAGCGCGGTGATGTTCATCACCGCGTCCGAC
>JAYFQJ010000016.1:0-3671 GCA_034927165.1 Oscillospiraceae bacterium | reverse complement strand
ACAATAAGAACACAGAAACCGCAGACTAAAAAGCCCACGGTAACTGTCATACGCTTTTTAATGGTGCTTGTGACGACCTTCTTGTTTGCGCTGTCTTTTTCCATCGATACCTCCGGGAGCCGCGGGGTCTACTACAAGTGTATTAACCGCCGAAGAATTCGATTACAGAGTTCAGAAGGCCACGCATGCTCTGCGACAGGTCGGCGGTCGTATCGTTCTTTACGATGACGTCCTCCTGCTGCAAATTGACGTATTCGATCTGCCCCGAGCCAAGCTTGACGAGCCCGAGCTCATTGATCGCGTATTCCTCCGCGTTTTTGAGCGAAACGGTGCTTTCCAACTGATAGCTGAGATAGGCGTTTTCGCTTTGAAGCGTCTTGAGCGTCTGGGTGCTGCTGTTGATGCGCGCCGTCGTTTCCGTCAGCATCATACGGCTGTACACCGTCGCGCACATGAGCAGGAACACAGCGAGCACGCTCGCGATGCACTTATTTCTAAACGCGCGCATCTGCCGCTTGTTGGAGCCGACGTTTCCGACAACGCGCACGCGAACGCGCGGCTGCTCGGCAGTCTCAAAGGCGGTCAGATCGTATGCTGCGGATGTTTTCATTATTATACCTTCTTTTATAGCTTGTTTCAACTGAAAGGCGCGCTACAGCGGGAGCTTCTCAATGATGCGCAGCTTCGCGCTGCGCGCGCGCCGGTTTTCTTCGTTTTCCCCATCGCCGGCGATGATCGGCTTTTTTGTGATCGCCCTTGCTTTCGCCTTTCCGCCGCACACGCACACCGGGAAATCCTTCGGGCAGGTGCAGGCAACCTCAAGCGAGGCAAAATACTGCTTTACGATGCGGTCTTCGAGCGAATGAAAGGTGATGACGCAGAAGCGCCCCCCCGGCGCAAGCAGCGCAAAGATGTCGGAAAGGCCGCTGCGCAGCGTATCCAGCTCGTCGTTCACCGCGATGCGCAGCGCCTGAAACGTGCGCCGCGCCGGGTGTTTGTCCTTGCGCCGCACCGCCGCGGGCACGGCAGACGCCACGATGTCGCTCAGCTGCGTGGTCGTCGTGATCTCCCCTTTTTTCCGCGCCGCCGCGATTTGCCTTGCGATAGGCGCGGCGTAGGGCTCCTCTCCGTACATACGCAGGATGTCCGCAAGCTGCTGCCAGTCGAGCGTGTTGACCAGATCCTTCGCCGACACGCCGTCGCGGCTCATGCGCATATCCAGAATACCCTCTTTTGCGTACGAAAAGCCGCGCTGTGCGCTGTCGAGCTGGAACGAAGAAACGCCGAGATCCAGCAGCGCGCCGTCAATATAGTCGGTTTTCCCCGAAAGAAGCGCGCGCGCGTCCTTGTAGTCTCCCTCGATGACCTCGGCGTTTGAAAAGCGCGCGAGCCGATCCGTCGCCGCGGCGACGGCATCCGGATCCTTATCGATGCTGTACAGGCGGCCCGTTGTCAAACGCTTTGCGATCTCGCAGGAGTGTCCGCCGCCGCCCGCCGTGCCATCAAGATAGATCCCGTCGGGCCGTATGGAGAGGCCCTCGATGCATTCCTCCAGCAAAACGGGCGTATGAGAAAAATGTCGTTCTTCCATTTTATATATCCAGCTCCAGCATCTTCTGGTCTATCAGCTCCGCGTCGAGGCTGTCGTTCATCTTGTCCCAGCGCGCCTTGTCCCATATTTCTGCGCGGTTCTGCACGCCGATGACAATAACATCTTTAACGAGGCCCGCGCGTGTACGCAGATTCGCGGGAATGAGGATCCTTCCCTGCTTGTCCGGCTCCACGGTGACGGCGTTTGCAAACAGGAAGCGCTGGATGTCACGCGAGCGGCCGATCGGCTGGGAATTGAGCTTCTCACAAATATTGTTCCACTCCGACTCGGAAAATACGACGAGACAGTCGTCCAGCCAGCGGGTGAGGTAAAAGCGCTCGCCGAACTCGTCGCGCAGCTTCGCCGGAAAGCTCATGCGGCCTTTTTCATCGATGTTGTGCGCGTATTCGCCCGTCAGCATTTCCGTTCCCTCCCCTCGTTTACGGATGAAAAAGGATCGTTTCTCCCCACTTGATACCATTTTCCACCGCTTTTAACCAAATTATAGGCATATTATCGCCCCAAAGCAATACTTTTCGAGTTTGAACAAATGTTTTGGAGAATGTTCCATTTTCCGCTCGCAAAAGGAAGCAAAAACGCAAAAAAAGCAGGCGTTTTCACGCCTGCTTTCGGGGTCGAGGGGCTATTTTAGGTTACAGCGTCACTGTTTTCTTGCGGGACCCGGCTGGTTTTTCCCCGCCGCGGTATTTTTGCTCTGGGAGCGCAGCGCCATGCGCGCGGATTTTACCTCGTTGAGGTTGAGCAGCAGCACATCCTCGCTCTTTTTGAGCGAATTTTCCGCAAAATCCAATGCCGCGCGCTCCATCTCCTTGGATTTCAGATAGGAATCGTTGATCATCTCGTTGGCGCGGCTCTTGGCTGTTTTGACGATCTCCTCTTCTGCGACGAGGGCGCGCGCACGGTTTTCGGCGCGCTTGATGATGTCCTCCGCTTCGAGCTTCGCGTCCCGGATGATCTGCTCGCGGTCGGAGACGATCGCTTTTGCCTCCTTGATCTCCTGCGGCAGGTGCATACGAATATCGTCGATGACGTCGCGCACCTTGTCGATATCGATCATGCGTTTACCGCCCGTCAGCGGCAGCGCCCAGGTCTCCTCGAGCATATCGTCGAGCTTATCAAGATATTTATCTATCGCCATTGTGCATACCCTCCCTGCAAAGTCGCTTCATAATGTCGCCGAGGATTTCTTCCGGCACGAATTTGCTGATATCGCCGCCCAGCGATGCGATCTGTTTTACGATGCTGGAGCTGAGGTACATATATTCTGCGCTCGTGTTAAGATACAACGTCTCAAAGTTGCGGTCGAGCTCCTTGTTGATGAGCGCCATCTGAAATTCATATTCAAAGTCCGTCACAGCGCGCAGGCCCTTGATGATCGCGGTCGCGCCCACGCGCCGCGCGTAATCGACGAGCAGTCCGCCGGAGGTGTCGATGCGGACGTTCGGGAAGGGCTTGACCACGCGCTCGATCAGCTCGATGCGCTCTTCCACCGTAAAACTCGGGTGCTTGTCCGGGTTGGAAAGCACCAGCACGATCACCTCGTCGAACAGCTTGGAGGAGCGGGCAATAATATCGAGATGCCCCTTGGTGACAGGGTCGAAGCTGCCGGGACAAATCGCAGTTTTCAAAGCGTATCCTCCTGTTTGCGGTAGATCGCAACTGCGGTCTTCCCGTACCGATAGCGTTTTTGCAGCGTCAGCGCGCCGTAAATCTCTTCGAGCGGGGCGTTCTGCTCCGTCTCGCATATAACGAAGCCGCCGGGCGCCGTCAACGGCTCGATAAGCGGCAGAAATTCCGCGATCGTGTCGTGCCGGTAGGGCGGGTCGAGAAACAGCAGATCAAACTGTTCCTTGCAGTAACGGACATAGCGCGCCGCGTCGCTCGTGAGCACGCGCGCCTTTGCAAAAAGACCCGTATATTTCAAATTTCGGATGACGACCTCGCTGGCCTCGCGGTTTTGATCAACAAACACGCACAGCTGCGCGCCGCGGCTGAGCGCTTCAATGCCCAGCTGACCGGAGCCTGCAAACAGATCGAGCGCGCGCGCCCCCGCCACATA
>JAYFQJ010000003.1:0-10458 GCA_034927165.1 Oscillospiraceae bacterium | reverse complement strand
CCCATGGGCAGCAGCAGCGCCGGCTCCATGTTCTTTTTGATCGCAAGATAGATCAGCAGCGCCCCGATACACCACATCACCACCTGCCGCCACTCGATATTCAGTGCGTTTTCATAGATCGCCTGCATTGCTTTTCCTCCGTTCCGTTTGTTTAAAAGACAGACAGCGTGAGGAAGAGCGTCGACATGAGGGAGGAGACGAGCGAGACGACGGTGATCTGCGTGTTGATGGACGGACCCGCCGTATCCTTGAACGGATCGCCGACGGTGTCGCCGACGACCGCCGCGTGATGGGTGTCGGAGCCCTTACCGCCCTCGTTTCCGGCCTCCACATATTTTTTCGCGTTGTCCCACAAGCCGCCCGCATTGCTCATGAACAGCGCCAGAAGCAGACCGCTGACGATGTTGCCGCACAGGAAGCCGCCGACCGCGCGCACGCCGCCGACAAAGCCGACGATCAGCGTGGCGGCGATCGCCATGAGACCGGCGGGAACCAGCTCGCGCAGCGCTCCGGTGGTCGCGATATCGATGCACTTGTCATATTCGGGCGACGCGTCCTCTCTGCCCTCGCGCAGACCGACGATCTCACGGAACTGCCGATGGATCTCGGCGACCATGCGCTGTGCGTTGCGGTCGACGCCGAGCATCAGCATCGCGGAGAAGACCGCGGGGATCGCCGCGCCCGCAAGCAAGCCAAAGAATACGAGCGGATCCATGATGTCGAAGTTCGTGATCCCGGCGATGCCGAGCTCTGCGGCCGCCGTGTTGACCTCGCTCATAAACGCGCCGAGCAGCGCGATGACCGTGAGCCCCGCCGCGGAGATCGCGAAGCCCTTCGTGACGGCCTTCACCGTATTGCCCGCGGAATCAAGCTCGTCGGTAACGCGGAGAACATCGTCGCCGAGCTCACCCATTTCCGCAAGGCCGCGCGCGTTGTCTACGATGGGGCCGTATGCGTCGTTGCTGACGATCATGCCGACGATGGAGAGCATACCGACGGCCGCCATCGAGATGCCGAACATCGCGTATTCCATCGAGTGCGCGGGATCGATCGGCTCGCAGAGCTTATAGGCGGCGAGCGCCGAGACGCCGATGCCGATCATCGCGGGCAGGACGCTGAGCAGACCGTAGGAGATGCCGGATAAGATGGTGAACGCAGGGCCGGTGGCGCTGGCCTTCGCCACAAAATGCACCGGCTTCTTGGTGTCGTCCGTAAAATAGTCTGTTGTTACACCGATGATCACACCGACGAGCAGACCCACGATGCAGGCGCCCCAGATGCGCCAGCTGAAGCCCAAAACTGCCGTTGCGGCGGCGGTGAGAGCGATGTAAATGCCCGTTGTGACATACGTGCTCATATTGAGCGCGCGGGTGGGATTCCCGTTTTTGCCGATGCGCGCGGTCATGACGCCGATGATCGACGCGAGCAATCCGAGCGCCGCAAAGCAGAAGACCATCGTGACGTTGACCGCCCCGCCGATGGCGGCGTCCAGAGAGGCGGCGAGCACCAGAGAGGCCGCCATGGAAGCGACGTTGGAATCGAACAGATCCGCGCCCATGCCCGCGACGTCGCCGACGTTGTCGCCGACGTTGTCCGCGATGACGGCGGGATTGCGGGGATCGTCCTCCGGGATATCCAGCTCGACCTTGCCCACGAGATCCGCGCTGATGTCCGCTGTTTTTGTGAAGATGCCGCCGCCGGCCTTGGCAAACAGCGCGAGAGAGCTTGCGCCGAAGCTGAACCCGAGCACCATGGTCGGGTCTCCGGTCAGAAGATAGACGAGCGTCACGCCCAGAAGCGTCGAGCCGACGACCGCCATGCCCATGACGGCGCCGCCGCGGAAGCCGGCCATGAACGCGGGCTTGATCCCGGATCGTGCCGCCTCAGCGGACTTTACATTGGCGATTGTCGCGATCTCCATGCCGATAACGCCGGCCGCGCCGGAGAAAACGGTGCCCAGAAGGTATGCGAGCGCCATCATGGCGTTTCGCATACCGTCGGCCTTCCAAATGGGCGTCGGGAGCAGCAGGAAGATGACGATCGCCGCCGCGCAGGAAAACTTCGCGAGCGCGCGGTATTCGCGGCGCAGGAAGGTGCGCGCGCCCTGCCGGATGAGGGCGCCGTTCTTTGCGATCTTTTTATTCTGCGAGGGCTGCCTTTTTACCCAGGCGTACAGCCATGCCGCAAAACAGAATGCGGCGAAGGAAATTATGATCGATGCGATGAGCGTTGCGTTTTTCAACAGTTCTTCCCCCTTGCATTTATTCCAAATCGGAACTAATATATCACCACTCAAATTGGGATCGCAAGACGAATCAGAGATTCTGTATCGGCGCTTTACATTTTTTTGCGCTTTTTAACGGTTTCTTTATATTGCGCACATTTTCCCCGCCTGTGCATCGTCTTTCGCTGTTGGGCGAATTTGTGTCCGGTGAGCAAAGGGAGAGACCGATGGCACAGAGGGCCCTGTTTCTTGATACCCGCTTAATCTCCGGACCCGTTCCTTAACGACATCTTAAGTTGGATATGCGCAAAAATGCGATAGAATCTAATGGGATCCCAAGGAAGCCGGCAGCCCTACAACTGAATCGCCAGCACACCCGTATATGCCTGCTGATCGGAGCAGGTGTTTCTACGCGACGGCCGTAACCGCCGCACTATGGGTGTTCATTTCGTCATGCGCGGGCAGAAAAACGAAAGGAACACTCCTCGTTTTTCTGCCCGCTGCTTTGTCTGTCATCGTCTGGCGTGCAATGCCAAAAAGCGCATGGATACATTTTTATAACGACCGAAAATAAAAAGGAGTTGCAGAATGGAGAAGCTATTCAAACTAAAGGAAAACGGAACAAAGTTTTCGACGGAGCTCATAGCCGGCGTTACCACCTTCTTCTCAATGGCCTATATCATCGTTGTTAACCCCGGCATCCTCTCAAAGGCGGGGATGGAATGGGGGGCCGTATTCCTTGCCACGATCATTTCCTCCGTCATCGGGACGCTGATCATGGGACTTGTCGCAAATGTCCCTTATGCGCAGGCCCCCGGCATGGGCCTCAACGCGTTTTTTGTCTATACCGTCTGCTTTGGTCTTGGTTTTACCTGGCAGCAGGCGCTCTCCATGGTCTTTATCTGCGGGATCATCAATATATTCATCACCGTTACGAAAATCAGAAAGCACATTATCAAAGCGATACCGAAAAGCATTCAAAACGCCATCGGCGGCGGGATCGGCATCTTTATCGCGTACATCGGGCTTAAAAACGCAAATATCGTCACCTTTACAAACGACACGGGCGCCGAGGTTTCGATAGGCGCTTCCATTCCGGGCGCGCAGATCGTCCCCGCGATCTCAAGCTTTTCGAACGCGACCGTCCTGCTTGCGGTTATCGGGCTGGTGCTCACCGCAGTGCTGCTGCTGTTCAAGGTCAAGGGCGCGATCTTCATCGGGATCATTGCGACGACGCTCATCGGCATCCCCATGGGACTTACGCAGATAGGCGACACGATCAGCTTTACGGACGCCTGCAAGGCGCTCCCGTCCACCTTCGGCGTCATTTTTACCGCCGCGGGCATACCGTCTTTGTTTGCAGATCTTTCCAAGCTGCCCCTTGTGCTGATCACGATCTTTTCCTTCAGCTTGTCGGACACCTTTGACACGATCGGGACCTTTATCGGTACGGGACGCCGCAGCGGCATCTTCAGCGAGGAGGATGAACGCGCGATGGAAAACAGCGCCGGCTTTAAATCCAAAATGGACAGGGCACTGTTTGCGGACGCGACGGCGACCTCCATCGGCGCGGTCTTCGGGACCTCAAATACGACGACCTATGTGGAAAGCGCGGCGGGGATCGGAGCGGGCGGCCGGACCGGTCTGACCAGCGTGGTTGTAGCGCTTTGCTTTGCTGCCAGCGCCTTTTTCGCATCCTTTGTCAGCGCGATTCCCTCCGCGGCGACCGCACCCGCGCTGATCCTTGTGGGAATCATGATGCTCTCCGCGTTTAAGGAGATCAACTGGGAGGATATGAGCGAGGCGCTGCCCGCCTTCTTCGCCGGCGTTTTTATGGCGCTCGCCTACAGCATTTCCACAGGGATCGCGACGGGCTTCATATTCTACTGCATCGTGAAAATCTGCAACAGGAAAGCGAGAGAGATCCACCCGATCGTATGGGTGTCGACCGGCCTTTTCATCATCAACTATGTATTGCTGGCCCTGCTCTCCCTGATGTGACCTGAAGCGTCGGGCCCCTCACGCCGGAATATCGAAGAGAGAGGATCAAATATGGGAAAAGAAAAGTATGCCGCGAGCGGGTATTTGCCCGATGAACAACCCGGCGCCGGAAAGCTCCTTCTGTATGCGCTGCAGCAGGTGATCGTCATGTTTCCCGCGACGGTGACCGTTGCGCTGATCACCGGATTTCAGGTTTCCACCACGATATTCGCAAGCGGTCTTGCGACGCTGTGCTTTATTCTCATCACAGGCAAAAGGATCCCGCTTTATTACGGCTCCAGCTTTGCTTATCTGACGGCGATCTCAAGCATGGTCGCGGCGCAGGGGACTGCGGAGCAGATCGCGTCCTTTCAGCAGACGGGCATCTTGCCCGCCGCGCTCATTTCCCAAGCGCAGTTCGGGATCATTATGTCCGGCCTCGTCTCGATCGCAGCCGGTATCCTGGTGCGCTATATGGGACGCGGCGCGGTCGAAAAGGTTCTGCCGCCGGCGGTGACGGGGCCGGTGGCCATCATCATCGGATTGACGCTCGCCGGGAACGCGCTGGGCGACGCGGCGCCGCAAGCGGCGCAGGGCGCTGTGCACAGCGGCTGGGTATGGGTCGTTTCCCTTGTAACGCTGCTGTCCACGATCGTCTATTCCCGCTATCTCAAGGGACTTCTCGGGCAGCTGCCGCTGTTGCTGGGCGCGCTGACGGGCTGCGCGGCCGCCGCGATCCTCTGCCTTGCGTCCGACGTCGACCTGTTCCGCACGATGTCGCAGGCGGCGTTGGACAGCTCGCTGTGGTCGTGGGGGATATTTGCGGTGCCGGCCTTCTCGCTGCCCAGGGTCTCCTGGGCGGCTGTGGCCGCGATCATGCCCATCGCCATCGCGACGATCCCCGAATCCACGGCGCATATTTATCAGCTTGACGTCTATGTCGACGATCTTGCCAAAAAGAAAAACCGGAAGCTGAACTATGCTATGGCCGATCTGCTGGATAAAAATCTGATCGGCGACGGGATCTGCGATATGATCTCCGGCTTTGTCGGCGGACCCGCAGGTACAAACTACGGGGAAAACATCAGTACCATGGCGATAACAAAGGTGTTTTCCGTTCCGGTCCTGGTCGCAGCCTCCCTACTCGCGATGGTCATCTCCTTTTTTACACCGCTCATCCGGCTGGTATACGGAATTCCGATCGCGGTGATCGGAGGGCTGGAGATCTATCTTTTCGGCGCGATCGCGGTGCAGGGAATAGCGATCCTGATCGACAAAAAGTGCGATATGTTTTCGGCAAAAAATGTTGCGGTCATTGCCACGATCCTCGTGATCGGCATCGGCGGACAGTATCGCTTCGGCGGCAACATTCCCTTCTTCGGCGTCAACGTCCCGTGCATCGCGGGCGCGGCCGTCTTTGGGATCCTGCTCAACCTTCTTCTCTCGATAGGCGATAAAAAAGAGAACAGTCAATCGAAAGAATGACTGTCCGAAATAAGGCGCCGGGCAAATAAGTATGCGCATCGATTTGGCAACGCGGTCAGACTGATTATCAGTATCTCCGCCGTTGATGAGCGAGATACATAGCCCGCCTTCCGGGGAAAAAGCGCCGAGTCCATCCGCCGCCCGGCGGGGAGATGAAAGGGTTGCGGGATCCGAAAAAATGCTGAAGCGTCAAAAGCCGCCGGAATCATTTCCGGCGGCTTTCTTATCGTGCTGCGGCAGGCTTTATTTCAGCCGCCTTGCTTCAGATACTTTTCGAAATACCCGTTGCCCCAGGTGTAGCCGTAGGGCGTGTCCCTGCTTTTGCAGAGCTTCTCAACGCCCCGCAGGGAAAAAGCGCCGAGAAGGACCGAGCACAACAGCGCCGCCGGCAGCGTCCACGGGGCCGGGCGGCTCGTCGTAAACAGACATAGCACGATGCCGACTGCGATGGGGACATAGCCGAAGACGGTCGTGAACAAGCCGGGATTGTAGATCGTATTTTTTCCCTTGTCTTTGAACCGCCGTAAGGCATAGATCCCACCGGAAAAGTGCCCGAGCATCTCCGCGCAGCACAGGAACAGCTGCATGATGAGAAAGACGGCTCGGACGCCCGTGAGCAACACCGCACAGCCGAAGATCACCCCGATAAAGTTCGTCCACATATCCGAAAGCTGATTCATCGGATATCGGTCGGGCGCATCCGAGCCCTTCATCAGGTTATACATCGTGTGGAAACCGCCGGGAAAGCGCCATTCCTCCAGCACATGCAGGGGAAGCAGCGCCGTGGCAGCTGCAAAGAGCTTCGTCTGCGTGTCCCACACCGCCCACTCGGAGAGGATACATCCGTTGATGATGCCGCTGATGAGCGTGATGACGTACAGCCAGCAGGAAAGCCACAGTGCTGTGAGCTTCCGCTTCATTCTGCCCACCGGAAGTTATCCCTTCCCGCGCCCAGCTCAAAATGATATTTGACGATGCCCAGATCCAGTTTTGTGTTGCCGATAACGGAGGGCTGCGTCTTGGCGGATACGACATCCGCGTCCAGCGCAAAAAAGAATTTCTGCTGATTTACGGCGGTGGGAGCGAGCAGGGCAGCCGCCATCCCGGCCTTGAACCAGTCCGGCATCGTGCCGCTGACTTCACAGACCTTCGCCAAGTCCTTTGACGTGTGCGGTACGCCCTGCGTTTTTCCGTAGCCGAGCGCGATCACACAGCGCAGCTTTTCGCCGTCAGCGCAATCATACGCGGCCTTCCCTTTTTTATAGGTCAAAACGACCCAGCAGGAATTCAGCCCTAGCGTCTGCGCCGACAGCACCAGCTTTTCACCGTAATAGCCGCAGGCCTCGTCGCTTCCCGGCCTTGCGACAACGGCGATGTAATTCCGGCAGTTTTCGAAGCTTCCGTAATGGGGCTTTGAGGCCTGAAACGCCTCCGGCTCATTCAGGCAAAGCTGAAAATGCAGCCCGCTTTCCCGGTTGGCTTCCTCGATCGCCTGCCGCAGCGCAGCCTCGGTTTCCCCCTCTATCCTCCTGTCGGTAAACGCGCGCACAGCATGGCGCGCCTGCATTGCTTCCGTGATCGTCATAATAATTGCCTCCTATAATTCAATTGTTTGTTCCGGTATATCCGGGTCGTGGTTGGGCGCGACAAGCAGACAATTTTCATCTGCCGCGCATTCGCATATCCAGTCCACGGATTTTTTGGCAAGCGCCGTATCCACCGTAAAGCCGGGGATGATGCGCTCCCTGATAGACTTCTGCGTGTAAACGCCGTCTCCGGCAAGGATCACATATTTTCCGTCAGCGCTGGTGACCTTCACGCTGAAATGGCCGTGGGAATGTCCCGGCGTGTTCACCAGCAACACACTGCCGTCGCCGAACACATCGTAAGAGCTGCCCACCGGCCCGACTCCGCTGTTTCCATAGTCGAAAGATTCCACATTCACGCCGCGCCAGCAGCTTTTCACATAACGAAAGAAATAGCGGTTCGCGTCGGACAGCTCTTCCCTCGCGGCGAAAAAACGCTTTGCGCCATTCACAAGCGGGATACCGCTGGTGTGGTCAAAATCCATGTGGCTGAAATAAACGCCGTCGATATCCTCCGGGAGAATTTGCATGGCTTTGAGCTTACTGTCAACCCCGCCGTTTTCACAAATAACCGGCCTGCTGATATCATCGAGCATGCGGTTTGGCCGCTCATGGGCGTATTTTGTATCCCAGCCGGTGTCGATCAGGACTTTGCCCTTCGGATGCTCGATCAGATAACAGGAAACAGGCAGTGTCAGCTTTTTATCCTTCCCACGCAGAAAGCCCGTCACGGCAAGCGGATTGCTCTCGTGATAGGGAATCGACCGATCGACGATGACTTTCCCCGTATGAAAAATATGAATCCTGATCATTCGTCTTCGCCCCTGTCCGGCAGCTCCGCCATGACCTCCTCCACATGCCGGAGCATCTGCAAGAGCCGTTCCAGCGATTCCGGTTCCGCGTCAAAATAGCAGTAGTTTTTTGTTCCCTCGCGCCGCATCTTCACAATGCCGGCATCCTTCAGTATTTGCAGATGATGTGACACCGCCGGGCGGGACAAATGCGTTCTCGCGGTAATCTCGCCCACACGCACGCCGGCGCAGCTGCCCATCTGCATCATTTCCAAAATCAGATGCTGACGATTTTCGTCGCCCAGCGCGATCAGCACCTTCTGTGACGCTCTGAATTCCTGCGCCAGCGTTTGAATCTCCTGATGGTCCATAATCGCTCCTTCGGTTTAATCGTTTGGACCATTATACCGCATAATCTCGACTAAAGCGCATCGGGAAAGAAAATCGAGACTAAACATCGGCCGGCGCTCCGCCGCACATTTTTTCAGGAGGTGCAGCGAAAAAAGCCGCGCCCGCAGGCGCGACGCAAAAAGCCCAAAGCAGACGGACACCGCACTCCCCTGCGGCGTTTTGTTCCGCAAAAGGGCGCGAGCCGTCTTTTGCGGGCATCTATGGGGGCAACAGGCGATCTGCAAAGCGAACGCGGCGCAGATCGCCGCTTAGATGCGGCGGCTCCGGCCAGAACGAGGTCATGGCTTCAGTAATGAACAACCTTCTTAAAGTGATGAAGACGTTATTTTGACAGAACTTCTCGCCTCAACAAATCTCATCGCATTTTTGTCAAATATCCAGTGCTCATCCTTGAACCATCTGTTCATGTGCTCAGTGCACTGCGATATATAGGAATTAAGGCGCGGACAATTATGATAGTATTTTTCAAGCGCGCGAATTGCGTATCCAAACCAGTATAGCCTGCCATCATATCGCACGGTATAGAACCAGCCTGGAGGATTTTCATTCCATTGTTTTTTTACATGGTCATAACTGGCTATGCCGTAACGCCACTTAGGAAGATTCTGTTCTCTGAACGCACATTCCATTTTATAGCCGACGTCGCTTGCAATAGATTTCAGGAAAAACCAAAGAGCTTCTTCCTCTTCTGCGGTTTGCAATTTCAAATTCAGTTCACCACGATCGTCGACATACAGCTCATAATATCCTATCTTTTCATGGAATCCGCGATAAAAATCCGGCGACGGACTAGTTTTGAGCTTTTTATCAATAATCTCTTTTCCGTCAGCTTGAATCTCCATCGTCGAGCAACAGCTATGTACTCTGCCACAAAACGATTCCCAGACATTCTGTTCTGAAATGTGCATCTTGTAGGTTAACAGCTCTATGGCTGTACAATATTTATCCATCCCATGCTCCACAAATCAAATTATACATTTTTAGTTTACCATGTATATACAACGATGCCAAGACATCTATGCCTTTGATCTGGAGGAAATCGAAGCAGCAGCGTGCGCGATAGAAAGACGCCGCGAAAAAAGCAAAAGCTGCGCCCGCAGGCGCGACGCAAAAAGCCCAAAGCAGATGGGCGCCGCACTCCCCTGCGGCGTTTTGTTCCGCAAAAGGGCGCGAGCCGTCTTTTGCGGACCTCTAAGGAGAGGTTCAGCGGATTTTCAGAGCGAACGCGGAGAAAATCCGCGTCGAAGGGGGACAACTGTCCCCCTTGAAAAAATTGCTCCGCGGTTCAATCCGCGAAGCAATTTTTGGTACGCCCGGTGCGATTCGAACGCATGGCCTTCAGAGTCGGAGTCTGACGCTCTATCCAGCTGAGCTACGGGCGTATATTCAAGAAGCCGCGCATCTCTGCGCGCTTATTATATTAGCACGTTTTCGTCCGCTTGTCGATATAAAAATGGCGGCGAAAAAATGCGGCGTCCGTCCGCGCGCACCCCGCGAAATAGCGGGCGTTCAGTTTACAACCGCGCAAAAAAAGTGTATATTTTTCAGTATAAAAAGAAAAAGAGGTAGATATATGCCAGGTCCCGGCGGCGGTATTCCCGGCGGACGCGGCCCCGTCCATTACCTGACAGAGGAGGAAAAACAGAACCGGCCGAAGGTGACCGGCGCGCTGCTGCGGCGGATCCTTTCCTATCTTCGTCCGTATGCGCTGCAGTTCGTCCTCGTCTTCATAACGATCCTGATCTCGGCGGTGGTCGGTCTGCTGCCGTCGATCATCACCGGGCGCATCGTCGACGAGGCGCTCATCGGGCGCGATATGCGGCTGCTCATCCAGCTGATCCTCGCTGCGCTCGCCACGCTCACGGTGTCGGAGGTCGTCGGCGTTCTGGAGAGCTATATCAACGCGTGGATCTCCCAGCGCATCATTTTCGACATGAAAAACCAGATGTACCGCCACCTGCAGCAGATGCCGCAGGCCTTT
>JAYFQJ010000097.1:0-14885 GCA_034927165.1 Oscillospiraceae bacterium | reverse complement strand
AAAAGCGCGCCTGCCTGTCGGCTTCTCCTTTTTTCAGCGTGCAGTGTGCGCTGTTTGCCTCCTTAGCTCAGTGGTACACCCGCCGCAGCGGGCGTGCACCGGCGAACCGCCGCAGGCGGCTTTTGCGCCGGGGCAGAGCATACAAAGCGCCGTCACAACCCAACAGAATATGTGCCTCCTTAGCTCAGTGGTAGAGCATGCGGCTGTTAACCGCAGGGTCGTTGGTTCGAGCCCAACAGGGGGCGCCATCGAAAAAGCCCGTAGATTCGGCATCTACGGGCTTTTTTATTTTTGGAATAACACACCCAATAACACACTTTTCATTTTTTGGTATCATTGGAAGCAATGTAAGAAAAGGGAACATTACCCGAATAAACGTAAAAAACCGAAATTCAGTGGTGGCCGGAACTCAATCCCCGGCGACGACCGAAAACGGTTTTCACAATTCATATTATGCACAAAATTCCGAAAAAGTCAACAACAATCAAAATTATGTGGCTTCCGATGATATGCAAAGGACGTTAAACCGATACAACGAGCTCATGGCGCAGAAGGGAGCACCTACGGATCGGGCTGCGACCGATAATGTGATCGCTTCGCCGCAGGATCAGCTTTTTGACGATCTCGACAAGCTGGACGCGACGAAGAAAGCGGCAAATGCGGAGCGGGCTGCACGAAGCGGTGAAAAGAGTGATTCCAAAATTGAGATAGCAGACAACACAATGACTGACGAATTATCATCTGCTTTTTCTCGTATTAAGATATTGGAGCGGGAAAGAGATAAAGCAGTCGCAAAAAATAGGCTTACGGAAAATGACAAGATCATCGTTGAGTCAATGCTCCGCGGGCTTATTGATAATGCGAACGATGGAAAAATTCAGCCGGATAATATTGAAAGTATTGCGGCAGTATATGAAGCCAAAAAAAATCTGCAGGATGTGCGCAGCATCACGGATGGATACAAAGCAAAGCTCAACGCATTACGCAGGAATGTAGCCTCTGAGCTTATAGAAAATAGCGACAACTGGAAGGGAAAAATCCGGATTTGCTTATTCTCGTGAGATCATGGAGCGTAATATAGAGGACATCACCTTCTCGTACAACGTAAGCGAATCGGCACTTGTGCAGCTATACGGAGAAAAACTCATTTCTGAAAACGATATAATCAAGACCGGAGCAAACACGGAAAAAATAGTGGGAGCAGCAAATGTTATCAGGGATATATACGGAAGCCTTTTCAAAAAGCAGAATGATGTATTGGTGAGAAATGGATATTCTCCGATAGAGTATCGTTCAAACTATTTTCCGCACTTTACGGAGAGCACGGCCGATACGATCATACAGAAAATCGCCTCAAAAGTAGGAATACGAATAGATACCGATAGGCTTCCCACTGATATCGCAGGACTTACACAGTACTTTAGACCAGGAAAACGGTGGATGGCTTAGGGCTATGCCCGCATATGAAATACCCCCGGCTTCGCCGGGGGATATTTATTATTTTTGGAATAACACACTTAATAACACACTTTTCATTTTTTGGCGTCATTGGAAGCAAGAAATGCGTCGATCTCCGTCCGCGTCGGCATGGACGGCGTCGTACCGAGCCGCTGAACGGACAGGGCGGCCAGGCCGCTTGCAAAATGCACGGCGCGATCGATCGTCATGCCCTCTGAGAGCGCCGCGAGAAGTCCGCCGTTGAAAGCGTCGCCCGCGCCGGTCGTGTCGACCGCGTGCACGGGGAAGGCGGGAATGATCTCCCCGCGGCCGCCGGAAGACAAGAATACGCCGCGCGCGCCGAGCGTGATGATGACGTGCTGAACGCCCTTCGAGAAAAAGCAGGCCGCAGCCGCTGCAGCCGCGTCGATGTCGGTGATGGAAATGCCGGTCAGCGCCTCGGCCTCCACCTCGTTCGGGGTTATCATATAGACGCCGGAAAGAAAGGCATCGCTTATTTTTGCATAGGGCGCGGGATTCAGGATCACCCGACAGCCGAGCCTTTTGGCAAGCGCGGCGGCGGTCTCATTCGCGTCCTGATTGACCTCCAGCTGAAGCAGTGCATAATCACTGGTGCGCAGGATATCCTCTGCGCCCGCAACCTCCTGCGGGGTGATTGTATCGCAGGCGCCGGGCACGACGACGATCTCGTTCTGGCCCGTCGAATCGTCCACCATGATGAGCGCGGCGCCCGTCACCGCGTCCTCGGAAAACAGAAGATGGTCCTGCGGCATTCCGAGCGCCCGCATCGTGTCGGTCGCAACGTCTGCGAAGCTGTCGCGGCCGAGTTTGGTGATCATGGTCACATCCGCGCCCGCCTTATGCGCGGCGACGCACTGGTTAAAGCCCTTTCCGCCCGGTCCCATGCGGAACAGCGAGCCCCGAACGGTCTCGCCGGGGCGGGGCATATGCCCGCTGCGCGCCATCAGGTCGACGACAAAGCTTCCGAAAACTGCGGATTTGCTCATTTTGTCCTCCGCTGAAATATATATTTTGGTTGTCCGTGGGTTGTATTGGGGCCGCAGCTTCTGTCGCGACCCGCATAGACAGGGCCCGTGGGTATGATGGCCTCCCAAAAAGGGAACGTGCATTGGGTATCGGTTTGTCTGAAAGCTCTTTTCTCGCGCCTCCCGCTGGTTCCCGTGAATTTGCGCAGGAAGCAAACGTTAAACGCAAATGCCGGCCCCGTTTTAAAACAGAAGAAAACGGGAGCGCACCGCGCGGCGCGCTCCCGTTCGGACGGGTCACTTTGCCTGTGTCTGCTCTGGGTAGCGGATGGCGTAGAGATAATAGCCGTTCGTGTCCTTCAGCATGACGTATTCCATCGTTTTTGCCGTCGTCTGCACGTCGGAGCCGGACGCGACCGTATCGGCAGCCGAGCCCTGGTTCTGAAGATAGGCGACGGTGAGCACCTTCGTGTTGCCCGACGTCGTGATGTTCTCCACCTTCGGCGTATAGGAGCCGCTCTGGCTCGTTACGGGGATGGTGTAGCAGCCGGAGGAGGCGTCGTACTTATATTCGAGATCAAGATCGGAGAAGGTCTGGTGCTCGAGCTTGAAGGAGGGGCCGAACATCTTCGTAATGTAGGTGTCGACGTCGATGGCCGGCAGAAGGATGGCGCCGTATTCATCCAGCTGATACTTCGACGTGTCCTCGTAGTCGAGCGCCGCCCAGATGGCCGCCTCAAGCAGCATATTCTTGTCCGCCTTGTCGATGCTCGAGAAGGGCGCGGGGTCGAGGGAAACGATGGGCGCAATGAGCTGCTCGTAGTCGCCGTAATTTTCTTCCTCGCTGAAGTAATGCTTTGCGAGCCGCACGCCGCCGACGATGATGGTCGCCGCGCCCACGACGCACAGGATCAACACAAATAGACCGACAAACTGACGGCGGCGGCGCTGCCGCCGTTTTTGCCGTTCTTTTTTTGTAGCAGGGGTGTCAGACATAAATGCTTCCTTTTTACAATTGCTTTTTGAGATATGCCATTATACCACATTCAAGCGAAAAGCACAAAATCACCGCGCGCAGTATACGACCCGCGTATCCGCGAGCATATCGTGAAAGCCGCGGTGCTGCCGGTCGCCCATCATAACGAGATAGCCGATACAAAGCAGCGACGTGAGATAGCGGCCGACCGTCTCGCGGTAGAGCACGCTCCACCAGTCGGGCGCGCCGCCGTCGCTGCGCACGACCTTGATGCGCAGCACCCGCTTGCCGAGCGTCGCGCCGCAGCACTTGGTCATCACGACAAAGTAGGCGGTCATGGCGAGATACCACAGAATATCGAGCGCAGAGAAGCGAAAGAAAATCGCGTCGCCGAGCGCGCTGCCGCTGACGGTGAATGCGATGCCCACAGCCCAAAAAAGAAGGCGCGGCAGCAGCAGGACCAGCAGGTCGATCATGAAGGCGAAGAGGCGGCGGATAAAGCCGACGCAGCTGTCCGCAGGGACGGCACCCGCCGCCGCGCTGTCGCCGCCGGAAGGCACGGGCGTGCTCGCGGGGACGTCTCCGGGGGCGGCGGCTGCTTTTGCATCAAAGCCGACGGCTACATGGGGGGAAACGGAAGTGTCGTTCTGCGCGTCTGCAGCGGCGTACGCGCGTTCCGCCGGCTCAACGCTCTTTGCGGCAGCCGTGTCCGATGCCGCTGCGGACGCGTTCATCCCCGCAGCCGCGGGGATCCTTTCTCCGGTCGCCGCGTTTACGAACAGCGGTTCACCGGTCTGATTGTCATAGCGCAGCAGGTAGCCCGCGGGGGGAACAGGTCTATCCGGCATAATACATCAGCACCCCGCTTTCCGTGCTCTCGACGAGCTCCAGCGCCGCGTCTGTTTCGCTCTTGGGCAGCGCGGCGTCCAGCTTTGAAAGGAACGACAGCAGCGAGCTGGTCGTGTAGGTGCGCTCGTAGACCGTGTCGACGCCGCAAAGCTCCTTGAAATCCGCGAGCACATCGTCGTAGAACGCGACCCCGTCGATGAGGCCGTTCGCCTGCGCCTGCTTCGCCGTGTAGCTGCGCCCGTCCGCGATGGGCAGCAGCGCGTCGCGCGTATAGCCGCGCGCATCGCACACGATGCCGAGGAACTGGTCATAGCATTCGTCCACCTGGCTTTGCAGGATCGCGCGCTGCTCGTCCGTCAGCTCGTCGTACATATTGCCCATCGCCTTGTTGTCGCTCGAGCGGATATATTCCCCGTTGATGCCGAGCTTGTCAAACAGGCCCGCGAAGTTGACTGTCTGCATATATACGCCGATGGAGCCGACCGCCGCGTTGCGATTGGCGAAGATACTGTCCGACGCGCAGCCGATGTAATAAGCGCCCGAGGCCATCTGCTGGGTGGCGAACGCCCAGACGGGGCGGCCGGTCGCCTGCTTGTAGTCGAGCAGCGCGAGATACACCTCATCCGAATGGTATACTGTCCCGCCGGGGGAGTTTACGACCAGCAGCAGACCCTTGTTGGCGTCGCTGTTTTTCATGTCCTCGATGAGCGCGAGGATGCGCTCGTGCACATAGCTGCCGGAGGGGGTGCCAAAGGCATCGTAGCTCGTAGCCCCGATCGTGCCATCGATATGCACGAGCGCGATGCTGTCGGCGGCGGGCAGCGATTCCTCGACCGTCTGCGCCGTGTCGAACAGCGCGGACACCTTCGCTTTGGCGCTGACGGCGGCATAGACCCCCGTGACGCCGACGGCGACAAAGACGGCGGCGGCGATCAGGATCCCGATGATCTGTTTTTTCTTCATATTCATTTCCTTTTTCTGTAACCTGCGTGTGCGGCAAAGACCGCGGCGCTTGCCGCAAGTCCCGCGAGCATCGGCGGAACGCCGAGCGGTTCGCCGAGCAGCCGCCACAGCAGCACGGCGCCGACAGACAGTCCGGCCGAGCAAAAGAACAGTCGGCCGTCCGCCCGCCGGCCGCGCAGCGCAAACAGCAGCGGCAGCAGCATCGCGGGACACCAGAAGCAATACGCTATTATCAGTATAGACAAAACGTCCTCAAATGCAAGCGCGAGCGCCAGAGCCGCCCCGCCGCACAGCAGCGCCCCGAGCGCGAGCGCGCCCAGCGGAAAGGGCAGCGCCGCCGCAAGGGCCGACGGCAGCGCGTGGGAGGCAGAACGGGTGGTCTGCAGCGCCCGGGCGAGCATCCCGAGCAGCGCGCTGACAAAAAAGAAAGGGACGGAGAGCGCCGCAGACCATCCGCACGCGCGCCGGATACGCCGCGCGTCCTGCGACCCGAGCATACGCGCAAGATACGGCGGACACAGCATCTCGCCGAGCATAAAGGTCAAAAACATATAAAGAAAGGCCGCAGGTCCGCCGCTGCACACGCTGCCGAAGGATGCGGGCAGCGCGGCGAACAGCCCGGCGAACCCGCCCGCGCGCGGCAGCAGCAGCGCAAGCGCCGCCGCGAGCGCGAGCACAAGCGCGGGGATCTGCACGGCGTCGCTGCCTCGCGCGGCGTTCGGACCGCCGAGCGCCGTGTAGGCAATGATGACGGCGAAGCCCGCAGCCGCGCAAAGCCGTGCGTGCGCGCCGAAGATATAGCCCGCCACGGCGCCGAAGGCGCTGATCTGTGCGCCGAGCACGCCGGTGCAGAAAAGCACCGACAAAAGCCCCGTGAAGCGCTTCGCCGTATCGCCGAATGCGCACGCGATAAGATCGCCCGCCGTGCGCGCGCCGGAAAAACGGACGAGACGCGGCGCGGCAAACGCCGCGACGAGCGCCTGCCCGAGCGAGAAGCCGCACAGCGCGGCCGCGTTGCCCACGCCGCCCGTGAACCCCGCCGCCGCGTTCCCCAGAGAAAAACCGCCCCCGATAAAGCCGGCGCACAGCGACATCACGGCGGCGAACAGCGACGGCTCCGCGCGGCCGCCGTCCGAGCTTCTGGCGCGGACGCTCCCGTAAACGATCAGCGCCGCCGCGTAGAACAGTATGACCGCCTGCGTGCCGTCCAATGCGCGCCCTCCCGTCGGCCGATGATACTAAAGTATATTTCCCGCGCGCTCGGCCGATGTCCGAATTGATTAATTGACGGGAGTCTGGTAGAATAAATACGACTATAATGCAAAGAAGGTAAGCGTATGAAATACTGCACCCGCTGCGTCATGCCGGACACGCGTCCGGGCATCACCTTTGATGAGAACGGCGTATGCTGCGCGTGTACGCATTACGACAGCCGCAAGAATGTCGACTGGGATAAGCGCATGGAGGAATTCAGGGCGCTGTGCGATAAGTACCGCGGCATGAACGGACCGGGCGGCTACGACTGCGCCGTGGCGGTCTCCGGCGGCAAGGACAGCCATTTTCAGGTGCATATGCTCAAGGAAGTCATGGGCATGAATCCGATCCTGTTTTCGGTGGAGGACAACTTCCCCATGACCGAGGCGGGCAAGCACAACCTTAAGAATATCAGCGAGGCCTTCGGCTGCACCATCATCTCCTGCAAGCCCGACATCAAAGCGCAGAAGGTCCTCATGCGCAGGATGTTCGAGAAATACGGAAAGCCGACGTGGTACTGCGACCGCCTGATCTACACCTTCCCGCTGCACATGGCGGTCAAGTTCAACACGCCGCTGCTGTGCTACGGCGAAAACGTCAGCTTTGAGTACGGCGGCGTCAGTGCCGAGGAGACCTATTCCGCGCGCGCGCAGGTCAACAACGGCGTCGCCATCGGCATCGATATGGACGAGCTCATCGGCGGCGGCGTCACCGAAAAGGATCTGTCGCTCACGCTTGCGCCGACGCCCGCCGAGATGGAGAAGCTCGACCCGTTCTACCTGAGCTATTTCGTCGACTGGAACAGCTTCCGCAACTATGAGTTCGCAAAGAGCCGCGGCTTCCACGACCTCACGCACGAGTGGGACCGCACCCACCACGTCGAAAACTTCGACCAGATCGATTCCCGCGCGTATCTCGTGCACAGCTGGCTCAAATATCCGAAATTCGGCCACGCGGCGGCGACCGATTACGGCGCGCGCGCGGTGCGCTACGGCATGATCACCCGCGACGAGGCGATCAGGCTCGTAAAAGAGCACGACCACGCGCTCGACCCGCTGTGCGTGCGGGACTTCTGCGAATTTCTCGGATACACGGAGACGGAGTTCTGGGCGATCATCGACAAATTCTACAACCGCGAGCTGTTCAAAAAGGACGCGCGCGGCCGCTGGGTGCTCAAGCAGCCCGTCTGGGAGGAATAGACAATCAAAAAGGCCCGGCGCTGCGGTCGGGGCCTGCGCCGAAAGCCGTCCGCCGTGAAGCCGAAGCGGCAGAAAACCATTTTGGAAGTAAAGTATGAGCTACGTCGGAATCGTGATCCTGAATTACAATACCGCCGCGCTGCTGCGGCAGTGCCTTCAGTCGCTGCAGGCGGCCCGGAATAATGTTCCGTACAGCGTTTTTGTCATCGACAACGCGTCGGCTGAAAACGACGCCGCATCGGCAAAGGCGGCGTTCACGTCCTTTGAGGCGGTCCACAAAGGGAAATACGACCGCTATGCCGTCAACGAACAGAACAACGGGTTCCCGGGCGGCTGCAATCAGGGGATCCGATACTTCATGGAAAAACCGGAGATCACGCACATATGCCTTTTAAACGCGGATACGCTGGTGGGCGATGCGTGGCTGGATCGCCTGTCGTCCTGCAAAGCGGACATTGCGGGGCCGGTCTCCAACGCGGGAGGCGGAGAGCAGACGGTTTTTTGTTCCCTGCCGCGGCAGGAGGAGCTTCTGCAGGCTGCCCGCTTGAGCGCGCAGCGGCGCATTCTCCGCTTCGGCGGACTGATCGCGGATACGGATATGGTGGTGTTCTTCGCCGTCCTGCTCGCGCGGGGAACGGTCGAAAGGCTGGGGCTGCTGGACGAGCGCTTTGCGCCGGGCTGCTATGAAGACGACGATTACTGTATGCGCGCAAAAGAGGCGGGTATGCGCGTCGTCATCGACCGTGGCTGCTATGTGCACCACCTCGGCTCCGCGTCCTTCAGCAGCGTTGAGGGCGGATTTGACAGCCTGCTTGCGAAGAATGCAAAAAAGTTTGAGGAAAAATGGAAATGCGCCCGGCGCGACAGAAGCGAGCTGCTTGTCAAATCCGTACAGGATGATTTGAACTATATGGCGCGCGGCGCGGGTGCGCAGGACGAGGCGCAGACGTATGCGGCCGAAGCGCTGGAGGGCTTGCGCCGCTCGGTGCGCGCGCTGACCGACGCATATGCGGCGCGCGCGCAGGCGGACAGGATGAACGCGGTTTGCGGGTATCCGGAGATCCCCGTCCGCGCGATTCTGCGGCAGGTTTTGTTCAAGGTGAAACGGAAAATTCTGTCGGTCCCGCAGATCCATCAGAGATATTATGACAAGCGCGCGGTGGATGAGACGCAGATGTCGCGGCTGCTCGAACGCATAGCGAACAAAAAGCGTACCGGCGGAAGCTGCGTCGCGGTGCTGGCGCCCTACTTTGAAGAGCGGACGCTGTCAAGGCAGGAGGGGTATATGCGCAAGGTGGCCTCCTGCGACCGGGAGATCCTGTTCGGTACGCTGCGCGTTTATCTGTACGAATCCCCCTACTATCGCGTGGACGGGCTGCGAATCCGATATGTGGACTCCGAGCACGTCTATGTGCTGTACAACGCAAACTACGCGTGTCATCGTCAGGCGCTGAAAGAGATCGCCCGCGCGTGCGGCGTATGCTATGTTCACAGCGCGCTGCGGCTTGTGCCGGTCGACGGCGCAAGCCGGCCGGAGCGCTATATCGATATCTTTTCGGATCCGGAGATCCTGCGCATTTTCGACGTGCACGGAGCCGTGCCCGAGGAGGCGCAATACCTCGGGATGGAGAAGGAGGCGGCATACGCGCTGCGCGCGGAGCGATATCTGTGCGAGAACGCCGACTGCATCGTGACTCTGACCGAGGCCATGGGGCGCCATTTGCAGGCAAAGTATCCGGACATGAGGGCAAAAGAGATCCTTCTGCCGGTGTTCAACAGCGACATCGGCGTACAGCTCGAAAAATCGCCCGGAAGGACGACCGTTGTTTTTGCCGGAGGCGTACAGAAGTGGCAGAATATCGAAGCGATGCAGGACGCTGTTCGCCGGTGCCCGGCCGCGGTGGATTACCGCTTTTTTGTGGCGGACAAGGCGGCGTTTTTGACAAAATGGGGGGAAGCCCCCCTGCCGGAGAACGTCAGGGTTGACACGGTCGCGCCGCGGGAGCTGAACCGCCAATACGAGAGCTGCCATTATGGATTTTTGCTGCGCGACGACACGCCGCTCAATCGGGTCGCCTGCCCGACAAAGATGATTGAATACCTGAAATATGGGATCGTTCCCATCCTGTTCAGCAGCTGCATAGGCGATTTTTCCGCGCTGGGTCTTGAATATGTTGCGTATGACGATCTGTTGAGCGGAGCGCTGCCGGACGAAAAGAAACGGGAGACGATGGCGGCAAAGAACAGCGGCATATTGGACGTTCTTTACAACGATTACAGCAAAGGCGTCGACCGCCTGCGGACGCGGATGCTTGGGGGTAAGCCGGAATGAAGCCGATTGCATCGGTGCTTGTGCCGCTGTATAACGCCGGGCCGTTCATATCCCGCTGCCTTGATTCTCTGCGCGCGCAAAGCTGCGACGCGATAGAGATCCTTGTGCTGGACGACGGCTCGACGGACGCGGGGCCGGATATCGTCGGGAGCCATGCGCTGCAGGATCGCCGCATAAAGCTGTACCGGCAGAAAAACGCCGGGGTCGCCCGGACCCGCAACCGGCTTATCGAGCTCGCACAGGCGGAATACCTCTGTTTTGTCGACGCCGACGATTTTGTGCATCCCCGGTATGTGGAGCTGCTGCTGCGCGCGGCGCGTGAACAAAAGTGCGCTCTCGCCATGTGCAAATATGAGGTGGTGACGTCCGCCATGCCGGATTATGCATTTCCCGCGGCCACAGGCGCGAACAGCTGCGTGCACGCACAGGAGCTGATCGACCTCATCTACTCAAAGGCCGAGGTGGAGATCAGTATTCTGTGCAGCAAGCTCTACGAGCGGGCGCTGTTTGACGGCATCCGCATTCCCCCCGACCGCATTTACGAGGACGGGGGGACCACCTATCGGCTGCTGCACAAGGCGGAGAGGATCGCCGTGTGCGAGGATACGCTGTACGCGTATTATATGTCGGACAACAGCATCATGCGCAGCGGCTTTTCCGACCGGCACTTTGATTATTACACGATGCTGGATGAACGCCTGACGGCTTTTTCGGACTGGGGCTGCGAGGAAGCCTATTATTTGACGCAGCGCAGGTATTGCTTTAAGATCCTTGACGACCGCGTGCAGACAAAAAAAGGTCCTGCGCTTCAAGCGCAGGACGCGCGGCTGGCGGAAATGTACAAGCAGCGCTGCCGGCAGCTGTTGAGCAATCCGCGCGCGGGGCTGCCCGCAAAGATCATGTTCCGCACGTTCGGCCGGTTTCCCGGATTCTACGCCGTGATCAAAAAATATCGCTACATGGGATAAAAAAAAGAAGCGGGTCGCTTCTTTTTTTTATTTCTTTTTAATCCTGTCGTACAAGCGGCGCACCTGCCGAAAGGTGTAGCTGTTCATGTAGGACAAGCATTCTCTGAGATCCCGTTCGTATTCATAGGGCGCAAAGGACCTCTGTCTGCGGAAGGCCTGTTCATACGGCTGCTCGAAGATATGCAGCAGAAACGTCTCCAGCTGCCGCTCATAATCGGCGTACCGCAGGCCGTTTTTGAACATGGGCGCGGAGAGCATGGACAGGTATTGCGCGTCGTCGTTATCGATTTCTTTCACACGGTCGACAACGGCGTCGAGGTCCGCGCAGTCATGGCAGTTGATGAAGGCTTCCGGATTGATGTCCTCAGCGATGCGGGGATCCCCGTAATAAATGGGTACGGTCCGCGCCGCAAATCCGTGCATGATCTTTTCCGTCACATACCCGTCCATGAGAACGCTCTCAAAGGCGACCGTGAATTTTGTTTTTCTCTGAAAAGCGAGCTTCTTTTCGTAGGTGTCGGTGACAACGCCCGTGTTGTTCAGATAGCGCCCGGCGCTGTGCACCTGTTTATATGCGCAGAGCTTGCGGAAAATTTCGGTGCGCTCCGGAATGGCGTTCGGATTGCCGTAAATGTAGTTGCAGAACCAGGGCTTTTCTTTGAGAACGGCAGGGGTAATGCCGATATGCTTTTCGTCCGCTTGCTTCATGTGGTCGAAAATGAGATAAAGGGGGAAGCGAAGATAGCGATCCGCAAAGGTCAAACGGTCAAAGGCGATCGCGTAGTCGGCCGCATTGAAATCCGGTGAAAAGTTTTCGCCCGAATATAGGATGCGCACGCAGTCGTGATAGAGATAGGCGTATTTCTTATCGCAAAAACAGGAGAAAAACAAATAGTCGGGACGCTCGTTGTCAACAACAACATCATAGTGACGGCAAAGCAGGCGATAGGGAAGAAACGTACTGTAGTCAAAGCCGTACCAAAAATCCGAAAAGCCGATTTTTACAGTTCGTTTCCGCTCCATTATTTTCTCCGTTCACAAGGTTTTTCACAGTATACCATGTTTGCGCCCCGAGAGGCAATGCGCGGCGCATAATCGCCCCGCCCCGGCGCAAACTAACGCCGGGGTGATTTTATGGATTATCTGAAGGCCTTTCTCGTCGGCGGGCTCATCTGCCTCATCGGGCAGGCGCTCATCGACTTTACCAAGCTCACGCCCGCGCGCATCCTCACAAGCTTCGTCGTGGCGGGCGTCATACTCAGCGCGCTGGGCTGGTACGGACCCATCGCGGAGTACGGCGGCGCGGGCGCGACGGTGCCCATCGTCGGCTTCGGGCATCTGCTGTTCGAGGGAGTAAAGGACGCGATCGCCGAAAACGGCATATCGGGCGCGATCACGGGCGGTCTCACGGCTGCGGCGGGCGGTATCGCAATGTCGCTCATGTGCGGGCTTGTTGTGGCGCTGTTGTTCAAATCAAAGGATCAGAGCTGAACGAGGCTTCTTCGCGCTCCGAAGCCCCGCGCAGAAAAACGCCCCCTGAGGTTCCGGACGCTGCCGTCCGAGCCCGGGGGGTTCTTTCATGCGCATTTTATAAGGAGAGTATTTTTTCCGCCGCTCGAACAAAGCCGCCGTCCGCGAGATCGCCGGTGACGTAGTCCGCGGCCGCCTTCGCACCCGGACTTGCGGCGCCCATCGCGACGCCGAAGCCGGCGAGGCGGAGCATCTCCGCGTCGTTGTCGCTGTCCCCGACGGCGGCAATATCCGACAGAGGGATCCGCAGACGCGCGCACAGCCACGCGAGGGCGACGTCCTTGCGCACGCCGGCGGCGGTGATCTCCAGTGTCCGTGAAAAGGAGGTGGTCAGCTCGATGCCCTGCATGCCGTCCAGTGCCCGCTCCGCCTGTGAGCATGCCGCCTGCGTGTCAAACAGGATCAGCATTTTCAGCGGCGGCGCCTGCTCGCCGGCCATCAGGGTCAGAATATCGGGCCCGGATTTGACGATCAGATCCTGCGGCATAAAACCCTTGCCGTCGCCATAGCCTTTCTGCATACGCAGATTTCTGTCATCCGCGAGGTCATACCCGTCGTAGTGGAGGTTGAAGGCGGCTCCGCACGGCGCGAGGCGGCGCACGACCTCTACGGCGGTCTCAACGGGCATGGGGCGGAGCAACAAGCATTTTTCCCCGCGCACATCGAAAACGCGCGCGCCGTTGGAAGTAATGCGGTAATCGATGAAATCGAGCGCGCGCACCGACATCGGCAGATGCTGTGTGGCGCGTCCGGTACAAACGGCGATACAAACGCCGGAGGTCTTTGCCCTTTTAAGCGCGTCCGCGTCCGTCGCCGTGATCCGGCAGCCCCTGTCCATGAGCGTCCCGTCCAGATCGCAGGCGAGCAGTTTGATTTTTCCCATAGATCCTCCCGCGCGTTTCGCGCCGTTCTCTCGTCAATGCCGCGCCTGTGCGGCCTCCTGCAGCTTGGAGGTTTCCATCTCGATGACCTTTTGAAACTGTGTTTCGTACAGCTCCTTATAGATGCCGCCCGCCGCGAGCAGCGCGTCGTGGCTGCCCCGTTCGGCGATGACGCCGCCGTCGACGACAAGGATCTCATCCGCGGCGAGGATCGTCGACAGCCGGTGCGCGATGACGATGCTCGTGCGGCCCTTCATGAGCGTGTCCAGCGCTTGCTGGATCGCGCTTTCGGAGATGGAGTCGAGCGATGAGGTCGCTTCGTCAAGAATAAGGATATCGGGATCGCGCAGCACGACGCGGGCGATGGAGATGCGCTGCTTCTCCCCGCCGGACAGCGTCAACCCCCGGTTGCCAACGACAGTGTCGTAGCCGGCGGGCTGCGCGGCGATGAAATCGTGGATGCTGGCGGTTCGGCACGCGGCGATCAGCTCTGCTTCGGTCGCGTCCTCCTTTGCATACAACAGGTTCTCGCGGATCGTCCCGTTGAAGAGATAGCTGTCCTGGCTGACAACGCCTACGCGCTCCCGCAGGTACTTGAGCTCAAAATCGCGTACGTCGGCGCCCGCGATGCGCACGCTGCCGCCGGTGACGTCGTAAAGGCGCGGGATGAGCTGAACGACCGTGGACTTGCCGGCCCCGGAGCGCCCGACGATCGCCGCCATTTTTCCGTTCGGAACAGTGAAATCGACGTCGCGCAGGACGGGCACCTCCGGCGAGTAGGAGAAGGCCACGTGAGAAAATTCAATATCGCCGCCCGTGAGATCGGGCCGCTTCGGATGCGCGCATTCGACGAGATCGCTCTTGCGGTCGAGATAGTCAAAGATGCGCGTGAACATGGCGAGAGAGCGGGTAAAGTCGACCTGCAGATTGAGCAGCTGCTGCACGGGCCGATACAGCCGGTTAACGAGCGCGACCGTCGCGGTGATCGTTCCGACAGTCAGCGCGGGATCGACGACCGCGATGATAAAATAGCCGCCCGCAAAGTAGATGAGCAGCGGGCCGAGCTGCGTGAACATACCCATCAGCATACGAAACCAGGTGCCCGAGCGCTGCTCCTTCATAGCGTAGTCGGTGACGGAGCGGTTGATCTGCTCAAACCGCGCGTACTCCCTTTCCTCGCGGGCGAACAGCTTCACGAGCAACGCGCCGCTGACGCTGCGCGTTTCGTTGAGCACCTGGTTCATCTCGTCACGCTTACCCTGGCTTTCAAACAGCAGCTTGAAGCGCGAGATCCCCGCCTTTTTTGTGGGGAGGATGAGCATGGGGAGCACGACGATGCCGACGAGCGCGAGCTGCCAGCTCATCGTGAACAGCGCGACAAGCGTCGTGACGACGGTCGCGATGTTGCTCACCGCATCCGTCAGCGTATTGGAGATGACCGAGCTGACGCCGTCTATATCCGTGTTCATGCGCGTGATAATGTCGCCCT
>JAYFQJ010000089.1:0-16364 GCA_034927165.1 Oscillospiraceae bacterium | reverse complement strand
GTTTTTGTCAGAGGACAAGGGGGCACGCAATGCCCCCTTATGCCCTCCGACACCTCTCATAACCCCTAAGCGCCGGGGAACGGTTCCCCGGACCCAGGGCCGTTATTTCCGCGCAAACGCCTTTATAAACTATGACCGTTTGCGCTGATGCGCTCTTTCGTGTCTGGCTTCATCTTCGCTTCGAAAGTGCAGCGCGCCGGCTTGCTCTTTTTTCTTAGCCTTCGGCTTCGCTTCGGGGGCAGCGACTCTGGCCCGGCGGTTCGGCAGCCGCCGAACCCGCCGGCTCGTCTGGGACCGTTTGAGGCTCCTTCCGTCATAAGCCGAGCGTTCAAGAGAAAGCTTTATCGCTTGCGCTGCGCCGGGCGCCCTGAAAGAAAATAAAGGGCGCCGGCAGATGCCGGCGCCTTCCTGTAGATTGGACACGCTTACTCTAGAGCAGTCCACAGAATTAGCAACAATATCCTGCTGCCTTAAACCAGTTTAGGCAATCCTGTTTAGTAATCGTATCATAAGCTGCAGATATTGCCGGAGCAAGACGTTCTAATGTTCTTGCTCCAACTTTTCGCAGGAATGTTTTTACTTTTGACCACAGTTTCTCAATAGGATTCATGTCAGGGCTATACGGCGGTAAGTATAGGAGCGTTGCTTTTGCCGCTTCTATCATTTCACGTACACCTTGCGTGTGATGTGCGCTGAGATTATCCATGACTACAATATCACCCGGGTGTAGTGATGGCACCAAGGTTTCCTTCACATATTTCAGAAAACGGTCTCGTGTTGTGCCGCCCTGGAAGGCTGTTTTTGCTTGTATTCCGTGCAAACCGATTGCTGCGATGATCGTGGTGGTACGTGGTGTATTGAGTGGCGTTTTATCCACAACACGCGCCCTTCCAAGGGCACGTCCATATCGACGTGTCATGTTGATATTTACTCCGCTCTCATCAAGAAACAGCATTCTTCCTACTGGTACTTTTTGTTCTGACTCTTGCCATTCCTTTCGCTTCTCCTGCACATCGGGGACGCTCCTGTTCAGAAGCGTGGATCATCTTCTTCTTTACTCTGTAGCCCAGAGCTACCACAGTGCGACGCACAGTTTCATCACTGACACCGAGTTTGAGCGATTCGTTCAAGTCATGAATCGTGATGTCCGGCTTCTCTTCAATACTCTTGCCAATTGCGGTTATGTTTTCTGGGGTCAGTTTTGGTTTCCTTCCTCGCTGGCTCACGCGCAGTGCTACGCTTCCCGTTTTCCGCTTCTGCTCCGCTAACCGATACACTGTCCATTCGCTGACTAAATATGCTTCTCCAATTTGTTTCGCTTTGTGATTCTTTTCGTACGCTTCTACCAACAACTCTCGCGATTCATTGTGCAACATATTCCTCATCTCCCATCTTTACTATACTCCTATTGTCAACTGGTGAATTTTCTGGGGATTGCTCTAGGCCGATCTTGTGCCGCGCTCTGTGCAGCGTGCGGTTTGCAATGGCCGCCGCGCGCGCAGCCCCGTCCTTCGCGACGTCCGCGAGGTACTGCTTGTCGGCTGCGATGCGCTTATACTCGCCTTGCACCGGCGCGAGCGCCGCCGCGACCGCCTCGCCGACGGTCTGCTTGAAGTCTCCGTAGCCGCGTCCATCAAATTCCGCTTCGATCTCTCCGAACTGCTTCCCCGTCAGCGCGCCGTAGATGGTCATCAGATTGGTGACGCCGGGCTTGTCCTCCCCCGCCCTTACGACGCTGTCGGAGTCGGTGATCGCGCGCTTGAATTTGCGGATGATCGCATCCGGTTCATCTGTCAGCATGATCTTCGCGTTGTCGTTCTCGTCCGATTTGCTCATTTTGGAGGACGGGTCCTGCAGCGACATAACGCGCGCGCCGACTTTGGGGAAATAGCCCTCCGGTATCTTGAACACATCGCCGTAGACGCCGTTGAAGCGCAGCGCGACGTCGCGGCACAGCTCGAGGTGCTGCTTCTGATCCGCGCCGATGGGCACGAGGTCGGTGTCGTACAGCAGGATATCCGCCGCCATCAGCACGGGGTAGGTGAACAGACCCGCGTTGATGTTGTCGGGGTGCTTCAGGGATTTATCCTTGAACTGCGTCATGCGCGACAGCTCGCCGAACTGCGTGTAGCAGGACAGCAGCCAGGACAGCTCCGCGTGCGCGGACACATCGCCTTGAATAAACAGGATGGACCGCTTCGGGTCGACGCCGCACGCGAGCAGCATTGCGAGCGCCTCGCGGATCTGCCGACGCAGCGCCGCGGGCTCGTTCCGGATGGTGATGGAGTGCAGATCGACCACACTGTAGATGCAATCGTAGTCGTCCTGCAGCTTGTCCCAGTTGCGCACCGCGCCGATATAATTTCCGAGCGTAAAGCCGCCCGTGGGCTGAATACCGCTGAATACGCGCGGTTTCTTTGCTTCATCCATAACAGAAGCCCCCTTTTCTACCTTGCTATTCTACATGAATCCGGCGCGCGCGTCAATTGACAAACCGATGCGCTGCTAATACAATGAAATCTGACAAAGCGACCGCCCCGCGGCGGTTTTATGAGGAGTGTTGAAATTTGGGGAAAATCAGAACGCGCTTCGCGCCGAGCCCGACGGGGTATATGCACGTCGGCAATCTGCGCACGGCGCTGTATGCGTATCTCATCGCGAAAAAGGACGGCGGCAGCTTTATCCTGCGCATTGAGGACACCGACCGCGAGCGCTACGTTGAGGGGGCCGTCGAAATCATCTATAATACGCTGCGCGAAGCGGGTCTTAACTGGGACGAGGGCCCCGACGTCGGCGGCGCTTACGGCCCGTATGTGCAAAGCGAGCGCATGGGGATCTATCTCGGCTACGCAAAGGAGCTGTGCGAAAAGGACGGCGCGTATTACTGCTTCTGCACCAAGGAAGAGCTGGACGCGCGCTTGCAGCACGAGGAATTTGAGGAGGAGGTCACCCGCTACGACGGCCACTGCCGCGCCATCCCGCTCGGGGAAGCGAAGCGCCGTGTCGCCGCGGGCGAGCCGTACGTCATCCGTCAAAAGATGCCGCGCACGGGCGTGACGACCTTCAACGATCTCGTCTACGGAGAGATCACGGTGGACAACAGCGAGCTGGAGGATCAGATCCTCATCAAAACCGACGGCATGCCGACGTACAATTTTGCGAATGTCGTGGACGATCATGTGATGGGCATCACCCACGTCGTGCGCGGCAATGAGTATCTGTCGAGCTCTCCGAAGTACAATTTGCTGTATGAGGCGTTCGGCTGGGATGTTCCCGCCTATGTCCACTGCGCGCCCGTCATGAAGGACGAGCACCAAAAGCTGTCCAAGCGCAACGGCGACGCGTCCTACCAGGATCTCGTCGCAAAGGGCTACCTGCCTGGGGCGATCCTCAACTACCTCGCGCTGCTCGGCTGGGCGCCGAAGAGCGAGCAGGAGATATTCTCGCTGCCGGAGCTCGTGCAGGCGTTCGACATCGCGGGCATCAGCAAAAGCCCCGCCATCTTCGACGGCGAGAAGCTGCGCTTCATCAACGCGGAATACATCCGCGCGCTGCCGCACGACGAATACAAGGTGCACGCGCTGCCGTACATCCGGCAGGCGGTCAGGCGGGACATCGACGTCGATGTGCTGTGCGACGCCATGCAGCCGCGCACCGAGGTGTTTTCGGACATCCCGGAAAAGCTCGGCTTCATCGATACGCTGCCGGCATATGACAACGCGCTGTACACCCACAAAAAGATGAAGACCGACCCCGCGAGCGCGAAGCAGGCGCTCGCGCTGCTGCTGCCGCTGCTGGAGGGAATCCCCGCCGCGGACTGGACGCTTGAAAACATCCACGAAAAGCTGTTTGCGCTCATCGCGGAAAAAGAGGTCAAAAACGGCTGGATGCTGTGGCCGCTGCGCACGGCGCTGTCCGGCGTGCCGGTGTCCCCCGGCGGCGGCGTGGAGCTCGCCGCCGTTCTCGGCCGCGACGAAACGCTCGCGCGCGTCAAGCAAGGGCTTGAACAGTTGTAATACAAAAACCCGCTGCGGCGGGTTTTTTATTGCGCACAGCGCGCTTCCCTTCACGCAGGGGCTTTGGCTCAGCATCTTTTCCGGGCGTCCACGCAGGGAGAGCCGGAATAAATCGCCCCGGGTCCGGGGAACCGTTCCCCGGCGCGCAGGGGTTACGGGAGGTGTCGGAGGGCAGAAGGGGGCATTGCGTGCCCCCTTGTCCTCTGACAAATACATCTCTCCCTTTCGAGCGCCCTGCGCACCTTATGTTGTGATGAAAAGATCCGCGCAACATCTCGGGAAGAGCCGCGATGCGCGGTTACTCGCCTGAGGGGATAAGCCGAAACGACACTGTCCAAGGCCAAGAGATGCTCGCCAGGCGCTCGAATTCGTCAATGCGCCCAACAAAAAGATCGCGCCTCCACGCCGATGCAGCGTTGTCACCGCCGCATTTTTGCGACATGGAAGCGTGATCTTTTTCTCTAATGTTGAACAGCTACTTCTCGTATCTCTCCTTGTAGTACTGCTGATACTCTCCTGACACGACGTCGTCGATCCACGGGCGGTTCGCGAGGTACCAGTCGATGGTTTTGACGATGCCGACTTCAAACGGCGTCTCGGGGTACCAGCCGAGATCCTTTTTGATCTTCGCCGGGTCGATGCCGTAGCGGCGGTCGTGTCCCTTGCGGTCCTCGACGTGCCTGATGAGACTGCGGTCGACGGCGGGGTCGACCTTGCCGACGGCGTCGATGATGGTCTCGACAATAAAGACGTTGGTGCGCTCGTTGTGGCCGCCGATATTGTAGATCTCGCCGGATCCTCCGCCGCGCGCGACCATGTCGATGGCCTTGCAGTGGTCCTCGACGTACAGCCAGTCGCGGATCTGCAGCCCGTCGCCGTAGACGGGCAGCTGCTTGTGATGGAGACAATTGTTGATCATCAGCGGTCTGAGCTTTTCGGGAAATTGATAGGGGCCGTAGGTGTTGGAGCAGCGGGTGACGGACACCGGCATGCCGTAGGTGTCGTGGTACGCCTTCACGAGCAGGTCAGCCGACGTTTTTGAAGCAGAATAGGGGCTGTGGGGATCGAGCGGCGTCGTCTCCGTAAAGAAGCCCTCCGCACCGAGCGAGCCGTACACCTCGTCGGTGGACACCTGCAGAAATTTTACGCCCTGCCTGAACCCGCCGTCCGGCAGCTCCCAGGCCTTCTTCGCGGCGTTCAAAAGCGTCGCCGTGCCCAGAACGTTGGTCTCGACAAAGATCTCCGGATGCGTGATGGAGCGGTCCACATGGCTTTCCGCCGCGAAGTTGATAACGGTGTCGACGCCGAATTCCGCGAACAGCGGCTCCACCCGCTCCCGGTCGCAGACGTCGATCTGGCGGAAAGCATAGCGGGGGTCCTTTTCCACCGACGTGAGGTTTTTCAGATTGCCCGCATAGGTGAGCTTGTCGATGTTGACGATGTTTATATCGTCGTATTTGTCGAGCATGTACAGAATAAAGTTGGAGCCGATAAAGCCGGCGCCGCCGGTCACCAGAACATTTTTCATGCTTTTTTCTCCTCCTCGGGCAGTCGTTCGATATATTCTTTGAGCGCGTCCTGCCACGCGCGCATGTGGTCTCCCACCGTCGCGCGCAGCGCCATATGGTCGAGCGCAGAGTAGGCGGGGCGCTTCGCGGGCGTCGGGTATTCGTCGGTGGTGCAGGGCTTCACCTGTGCTTGAATGCCGGAAAGCCGCACGATCTCGCAGGTGAAGTCGTACCATGAGCAGACGCCGCTGTTGGTGCAATGATAGACGCCGTAAAACTCCGTCGCCGCGAGCAGCAGCAGATGGTGCGCGACGTCCGCGGCGCTCGTCGGGTTGCCGAGCTGGTCGCTGACCACGGTCGCGGCGCCGTTTTCCCGCGTGATGCGCAGCATGGTCTTGACGAAATTATTGCCGATGTAGCCGTACAGCCACGCCGTGCGCACGATGAAATAGCGCCGGCAATTCTCCCGCACAAACTGCTCGCCCGCGAGCTTCGTCTTGCCGTAGACGCTGCGCGGCCCGGTCAGATCAAACTCGCGGTAGGGCTCGGTCCCGTCGCCGGGAAAGACGTAATCGGTGGAGACGTGCACGAGCTTCGTGCACGTCCGGTCGCACGCCTCGGCGAGATATTTCGGCGCAAGGGCGTTCGCCTTGTATGCGGTCTCATAATCACTCTCGCATTTGTTGACGTTCGTATATGCCGCACAATTGAAAACGACGTCGTAGCCGCCGCCCGTGATGAAGTCGAGCACCGCGGCGCGATCGGACAGATCGAAGCTGTCGATGTCGACTGCCGTCACTGCGGCGTTTTTATAGCAGCCGGGAATATCCCCGATCTCACTGTGCCCCGTCGCCAGCTGCTTTTGCAGCTCGCGCCCAAGCTGCCCGCGGCAGCCGGTGATCAGAAGTTTCAAATCGCGCCTCCTACTTCACATCCACATGTTCTGCGATATTGAGAATATATTGACCGTATTCCGTCTTCGCGAGCGCCTCGCCGAGCTTCACGAGCTGCGCGCGGTCGATGAACTTGCGCCGGTAGGCGATCTCCTCAAGGCAGGCGATGTACAGACCCTGCCGCTGCTGCACGGCGTCGACGAAGTTCGCGGCGTCCAGCATCGCGCGGTGGTTTCCTGTGTCGAGCCACGCCATACCGCGCCCGAACAGCTCGACCTTGAGCTCGCCGCGGCGCAGATATTCGTTGTTGACCGCCGTGATCTCGATCTCGCCGCGCGCGGAGGGCTTCACGTTTTTTGCGATGTCGACGACGCGGTTGTCATAGAAATACAGCCCCGGCACGGCGTAGCTGGATTTCGGCTGCTCCGGCTTTTCCTCGATGGACAGCACATTGCCGTCGGCGTCGAAATCCACGACGCCGAACTCCCGCGGATTGGCGACGTGATAGCCGAAGATCGTCGCGCCGCTCTCGCGCGTCGCCGCGCGCTGCAGCCGCTCTGAAAAACCATAGCCGTAAAAAATATTGTCGCCGAGCACCAAACAGATATTGTTGTCGTCGCTGATAAATTTCTCGCCGACGATGAACGCGTCCGCAAGGCCGCGCGGCGCGGTCTGGACGGCATATTCGATATGTAAGCCCAGCTGGCCGCCGTCGCCGAACAGCTGCTCAAAACCGACGACGTCGCGCGGCGTCGAGATGATGAGGATATCCCGGATGCCGGCGAGCATGAGCGTCGACATCGGATAATAGATCATTGGCTTGTCACAGACGGTGAGCATCTGCTTGCTCACGGCGATGGTGGACGGATACAGCCGTGTTCCGGCGCCGCCGGCGAGAACGATTCCTTTCATAGCGCACCTCGTATTAATTACTATTTGAGTAAGCGCGGAAAACAATAGACCGCGCTTCGTTTCTTTTTGGTTTTTGCAGCCGCTTCCCCCCCCGCCGGGCTGCGGCTCGAGTTTGACGCGATTTCATCTTACGGTGATGCTCGCCGGGCGCTCAAATAAGTGAAATTGATGGCTGGGGTGCACCGGGCGCGCGAATAAGAGAAGATTGACGATCGGGGTGCACCGGGCGCTCGAGTGAGAGTGGGTATGTACTTTTCTGTGAGAAAAGTACCAAAAGCGTGGGGAGCCGAACTCCCCACACTACAGCGCGCTAAGAGCCGCTGCGCGGTTGCGCACTTGCACGCCCACCTGCGGGTGGGTGCCCTGACGGCTTAGGGCGCTGCCGCACCCTAAGAACCCCTTCGCGTAAACGCCCTTGTAAGCTGTGACCGTTTGCGCTGGCTTATCCTTTCTTTTTGGGGCTCTATCTTCGCTTCGGGGCGCAGCGACTTCAACTGCGACGGTTCGACCGCCGCCGAACCGCCGGCTCGTCTCGGGCTGTGTCTTGTTGCTTTTGTAAGCCAATGACTTTTTGCCGCGTATCTTGTTTAACTGCAAGTAAAGAGTCATGCCAGCATTTGCCGTCAGGGGCGGCAAATGCGGCCCGGGTACTTAGGGCGTGTGTCGCCCTAAGCCGGGGGTATGGGGTGCCTGCCTGTTGGGAGAAGCCGAAACAAGCGGCCCCGGGTCCGGGGAACCGTTCCCCGGCGCGCAGGGGTTGCAGCACCCACCCGCAGGTGGGCGTGCAAGCGAGCAACCGCGCGCAGCGCGGCGCTTGGCGAGTCGCTGAGGTGTCGGAGGGCATAAGGGGGCATTGCGTGCCCCCTTGTCCTCTGACAAAAATGCTCTTCTCTCTTGAGCGCCCTCGTAGCTACAGATAGAAAAGTGCAGAAAGCGCTGTATTTTGTTAGGGGCTAATGGAGCATTGCGTGCCCCCTTGTCCTCTGACTAAAATGCCCTTCTCTCTCGTGCGCCCTGCGCACCTTCCTGTGGTGGAAATGATGTGCGCCATGCTCCGCTATTTTAGTTGAAAACCCCATTTCCCATAATATTTGAACATACTGATGATGAGGATCACAAAAAATCTCGGGTGCTTATTGCTTGAGCGCTCCCACGCGTGATACACGTAAGTATATGGATAATACACCGCCCGGCAGCCCGTGCCGATCGCCCGGCGGGTGATGTCCATGTCCTCAAAATACATGAAAAACCGCTCGTCGAAACCGCCTATCGCTTTGAATATGTCTGTGCGAATGACAAAAAAACAGCCCGTCGCAAATTCAATGTCAATGGGCTTTGTCAGATCCTCATCCAGCATCTGATAATGCTCGACGATGGGTTTGAGCTGCTTTTGAAACAGGTGCCGCCCGAACAGCGCGAGAAACGGCGGGTTGCGCTTGGGCAGCTGCTGGTCGCGCCCGTCCGGAAAAAGGATCTGCGGCGTAACGATCCCGACGTCCGGGTTCGCCGCGAGATAATCGCACAGCGCCGTGAGCGCGTCGCCGCCGAGCTCTATGTCCGGGTTGATGACCGCGTGATAATCGCTCTCAAGGTAGGGGAGCACGGCGTTATGTCCGTGTCCGAAGCCCTTGTTTGCGTCGTTTTCCAGCACGACGAGCTGCGGAAACTCGGCGCGCAGCCTTGCGGGCGTATCGTCGCCCGAGCAGTTGTCGACGACGTAGAGCGTCAGCTCCACGCCCTTTGTGTTCGCATAGATGGACGCGACGGCGGTCCGGCATTTGTCGTAGCAGCGGTAGCTGACGATGCAGCCGCTGACGCGCGGGCCGCTCAATGCTTCCCGCGCCGGGACGCCTTTGTGAGCGTTCCGAGCACGCTGTTGTAGCCGTCCCAGGCAAAATCATACCAGCCCGCATCGCACAACGGCAGGGCGCGGCCGGCGATCTTTTCGGCAAAGGCGTCGAGCAGCGCCGGGTTGCGCACGAGCAGCGGCCCCGACAGCTCGGTGCCGTAAAAGTTGTTCTTTACGACACCCTCCGACGGCGCGCGCAGCACCGGCGCGGAGGCAAAGTCGATGGTGAAAAACGGCGCTTCACGGCTGACGACCGTCAACGACGTGTTGATGGAACCGACGACCTTTTCTTTGATAAGCGCGCAGCGCGCGATAAATTCGCCGTAGCGCCGCTTGTCGTCGATGCGCACGCCCAGGTCACAGAAGCCGAGGCCCTTCGCCGACGCGCCGTCGGCGTCGACGACGGCGCCGCCGAAGAGCGCGAGCGCGTTGCCCGTCGCGAGCGCAAGACCGCCGTCCTCGAGATATTTGAGCACCGCGTCCTTCTTTTCATTGATATCCTCGAGCGCGGCGAGCATCTTCCCATCGGTGCCCGCGCCCACATAAAACAGATCTGCGCCGGTCAGCTTGAAGTCCTCGCCGACGTGCACGGTCTCGACCTCAACGGTCTCGCCCGCGCACTCCAGCCGCTGCTGCAGCGCTTTTACATTGGCATATTCGCCGTACAGACCCAGCAGGTCCCCATAAGCATATACGATCCTGATCATTTTAACCTCGATATAAACTTTCCGACGTCGGTAAAGCAGGTCATCACATAGATATCTCCGACGGGGTTTTCGTACAAAGACGCCATCATCTCGTCGAGATCGGGCTTGACGGTGAGTATCTCCTCGCGGACGCCCGACAGCGTCAGCCGGCACGCGACGTCGTTTGCGAACGCGCCGCCGACCAGCACGCGCTTTACGCGCTCGTCGCACAGCAGCTGAAAATCGATATCCCACAGCCAGGACATATCGTTCGCGATGTACTTCCGGCTGAGCAGATCCACGATGATAACCACCGTCATCTCCCTGCTGTCCGCATTGACGATGGTGTTGAGCGAATTGTCGTAGGACATGGAATTCTCGTGCTTGCTGAGCATGAACAGGCCCTTGTGGCCGTCGATGCTGAACTCCCGCACCCGCTCGTTGGAAAGATGGTAATCGGTCAGCGCGTCGGCCGCCGCCTGCGGGTCCATCGCGAGCACCTCCACCGCCGTGGTGAACGCCGCCGCGATGTTGTACGCGAACGCGGAATTCAGCAGCTGCGGGCGCACGGTGTAGCGCTTGTCCAGAAGGAACGCGTCGTCCTTTTCTCCGGTCACTGCGTGGTCGGGCGCCGGGTGCTTGTAGCCGCATTTTGAGCACACGAACGAGCCGAGGTGGTTGAAGATGTGCCAGTCATATTTCATCCTGCCGCGGCACAGCGGGCAGTACGCGCCGTCGTTGTAGGCATGGCGGCGCCCTTCCTTCTCCTTGTACGCGCCCGGGTCGACCCCGTACCACAGCACGCGCGCGCGGCCCACGGCCAGGGAAGCGCTCAGCGGCTCGTCCGCGTTGAGCACGAGCGCAGCATCGGCGGGCAGACCCTTTTTCATCTCTCCGAGCACAAACTCACTGTTGCCGTTGCGGGTGAGCTGATCGCGGAAAAGGTTGGTCACGACGATGTAGTCGGGCGTGAAATACTTGAACGTATACTGGCAGAAGCGCTCGTCGCTTTCGAGCACCGCGACGTCCGCGACGACCTCCTTTTTGAGGTTGCAGCTTTTGAGCAGCGCGGTCGTCACGCCCTCGGTCTGGTTGCTGCCCTCGCTGTTGGAGACGACGCGAAGCCCCGCCGACTCAGCGCACACGCGGATGAGCTCCGTCAGCGACGTCTTTCCGTTGGAGCCGGTCACGGCGATGACGAGCGGAGGCATTTTGATCCTGCCGAGGATCTTTTTATCCAGCTTCAGCGCGATCGCGCCGGGCAGACTGCTGCCGCGCCCGAGCTTCGCGCCGATAAAGCTGAGAAATTTGCACAATAGGATGGTGAACATTCGCCCTGCACCTGTCTTCTATCAGTCTTTTATTTTCATATTTTATCAGATTTTCCGCCGCTTTACAACGCATTGCAATTCCCCGATGGTATTATCCCCGTTTTTTTAGTATAATAAACGTAAACATCCTGTAGGGAGGCAACGCCTTGAATCTTCCGCGTTATGTCAAATCCGTGCTGGCTTGTCTCGAACGCGCGGGCGTTCCGGCGTATGTCGTCGGCGGCGCTGTGCGCGATCTGCTGCTCGGGTGCCGCCCGGGCGATTATGATATCGCTGCGGACGCGCCGCCGGCGCAGCTGAAAAGCATCTTCAGCAGCTTTAAAACCTTTGATACCGGCATCCGTTTCGGCACGGTCGGCGTGCTGTGCCAGGGCAAGGTCGTCGAGGTCACGTCCTTTCGGCGCGACGGCGTTTATCTCGATGTGCGGCACCCCGTCTCGGTGCGCTTTACGGACGATCTTACGCAGGACCTCGCGCGGCGCGATTTCACGATCAATGCCATGGCGATGGCCGCAGACGGCGAGGTGATCGACCCGTTCGGCGGCGCCGCCGATCTGAAGGCCGGCGTCGTGCGCGCCGTTGGCGATCCGGAACAACGTTTTTCCGAGGACGCGCTGCGCATCCTGCGCGGCGCGCGCTTTTGTTCGCGCTTCGGCTTCGATATGGATGAAGCGACAAAAACGGCCGCGTTCCGGCTCGCGCCGAAGCTTGCTGAGATCTCTGCGGAGCGGCTGCGGGACGAGCTTTTGAAGCTGCTCGCGGGGGACGACGCGGCGCGGGTCCTGCTCGACTACGACGAGATCGTCTTCAGCGTCATCCCCGAGCTGCGCGCGTGCAAGGGCTTCGATCAGCACAACCCGAATCACCATCTCGACGTGTGGGGTCACATCGCGCTGACGGTGCGCCGCGTGGACAAAAAGCAGGTGCTGCGCATGGCGGCGCTGCTGCACGACGTCGCAAAGCCCCGCTGCTTCTCGATGGAGGGGACGCGCGGGCGCTTCTGGGGGCATATGGAGGCGAGCGCGGTGGACGCGCGCGTCATCCTCGAGCGGCTGCACTGCCCGGCAAAGTTCACGAACACCGTGTGCACACTCGTCGAGTACCACGACAAGCCCTACCAGGCGACGCCGGCGGACGCGCGCCGCTGGCTGTCCGTGCTCGGCGTCGAAAACACCTACCTCGTCATTCGGCTCAAATATGCAGACTGCCTCGCGCACGACAGATCTTATCATCGCCATCTGCCGCGGCTGCGCGGCTTCAAAGCGGAAGTGGACGCGGCGCTGCGCCGGCACGACTGCTACTGCCTGTCCATGCTCGCGGTCAACGGGCGCGACGTGAACAGGGCGCTCGGCTGGGCGCCTTCCGACCGCACGGGCGTGCTGCTGCGCGCGCTGCTCGACGCGGTCATCGACGGCAGCGTCGCAAACGAGCGCGAGCCGCTGCTGCGGCTCGCGAAGGAGCTGGGCGATCTGCCCTTTCAAAAGGAAGGAGAAAAGAAACTGTGAAAAAGAAACTGCTCGCGCTGTGCGCGCCCATCGGTCTGCTGCTTTACGCGGCTTATACGGTGTGCGACCGTTTTATTGTGAAAATTCCGGACGCAGTCGCCTATCCGGTGATGATCGTCAGCATTCTGTTCCTGCTCGCCGGCATCGTTTACAACGGCTACTGCTTCGGCAAAAAGAAAAATCCGTACGATTTCAGATAGTCCGTCTGTGCGGACGGTTTTCGTTTCAGACAGCAAAAAGGCACCCCGCGCGGCCCAATAGCCGCGGCGGGGTGCCTTGGTTTTCACTCGCACCGTCGCTGAGGTGCACCTCAGTTTTCGCACAGGATCTTTTTTACCGCCGCGCCCCAGGCCTCCGGCTCCTCCTTGATGGGGGAATGCGCCGAGTTCTCAAACCATATCCATTCCTTTTTCGGCGCCTTGAGCGCCTCGAACCAGCGCCGGGAGATGGGGATGGGCGTGTTCTGGTCGTGCCGTCCCTCGGTGAGATAAACGGGCACATCCAGCGACGGAACCGTTTTAAACAGATCAAAGGAGACGACCTCGTCCCACAGCGCCTCAAGAGAAAAGAAAGCGCCCTTGTAATATCCCATGAAATCGCGCAGCCTGTATTCCGGCGTGCGCAGCAGCGGAAAGATCATCGACGTCCAGATGGACTCCTTTTCCGCATAGCACCCGCCGCCGTATTTCGTCATGAGGTTGCGCTGCACCATCATGTCGTCCATGCTCTTATAGCGCCCGCCGACGGGCGCGCCGATACGCGCGAGCGCCGCCAGCGCTTTTTTGTCGCCCCGCCTGTTCGCCTCGTCCAGCACGAACTGATAGGACAGGCGCTCGTTCTCGTCGCCCTCGACGAACTGCCCCATGCCGATATAGGCGCGCACGGCGTCCGGCCGCTGCTTTGCGAGCAGCGTGCCGAGCAGCGAACCCCACGAATGGCCGACGATAAAAATTTTGTCCTGATTGAAGCGGGCGCGCAGCCAGTCGAGCAGCTCGCTCGCGTCGTCGACCATGCGCTGCACCGTCATATCCTCTTTTTTGAGCGATTTGTCATAGCTCAGCCCGGCGCCCCGCTGATCCCAGCAGACCATCGTTGCGACCGCCGCGAGCGCCGACTGATCCCCAAGCACCCAGTGCCGGTCGCACACGCCCGGTCCCCCGTGGATGAACAGCAGCACGGGCAGCGACGAGTCCGTCGAGCGCAGGCGGATGTGCTGCGGCACACCGCCGAGCGTCACCGTCTCCTTTGAATCTAAAACATACTCCATCGCGCACAACCTCCGTTTTTAAAAAGTTTATCACTTTAAACGGGTGTGTGCAACCGGTCGTCCGCATATTTGTCCGCGCGCGCCGCATAGATATGAAACAGTAACGGGCGAAAGGACAAGGGCATGAGAGAGACACGCGAACGCGCGGTATTGCTCGCGCGGTATATCGTCGAGACGGGGGATACGGTCCGCGGCGCGGCGCGGCAGTTCGGCGTCAGCAAGTCGACGGTGCACAGCGACGTGGCGAAAAAGCTGCGGCGCATCGACCCGGCGCTGTGGCGGCAGGCCGACCGCGTGCTGCAGCGCAACAAGGACGAGCGCCATCTGCGCGGCGGACAGGCGACAAAGGAGAAATATCTCCACCGGAAGCTCACCGCGGTAAAATGATTTTCAGGGCCCGCGCGCGCGGAGCTTCCGCCTTCGTCCGGCGGTTTTGCGTGCGCCGAACGCCTGCCTTGCACCCAACAGACCGAAGCGTGGGCTTCGGTCTGTTTTTTTCTGCTTCAGCGGCGAGTCCTCCGCCGCAGCGGAGGGCCCGGTTCGGGGAAAATTAAAAAGCACCGCCCGAAAAGACTTCGGGCGGCCTCCAAAGGAGAGAGTAAGGTTACAGAGGGAATGCTCCTATACTGTACGCCCCCGCGGGCGAAAAAAATGTCAAACCGCGCCGCGGCGGGCGGCGCCTTTCTGTTATTTTAAAAGAGACAACGCTATGTTCACGAAATTTCTTTATTTTCTGTTACCGAAATGTTATAATTTAATCGGAAATTCCTCTAATATTTCTTAAGGGAGGCGCCCAGATGATCGTTAAAACATTAGGCAGAAAGGTCAATCTCAAGCAAAGCTTCATTGACATGGTCGGCAAGCGGATGTCGAAGCTCGATCGGTTCTTCGAGGACGACGCGGAAGCGAAGGTCACGGTGACTGTCGAGCCCAACCGCCAGACCGCGGAGGTGACCGTCAAAAGCAGAGGATTTCTCTTCCGCGCCGAGCGCACGGCGGCCGATATGGAGACGGCGTTCAACGACGCGGCGGATCTCATTGTCAAACAGATCGTTAAAAACAAAGACCGCCTTGGCGCGCGTGTCAAACGCGCGGAGGTGGATACGCTGCCGGACAGCAACGCCGCGCCGCAGGAGTCCTACGCGGTCGTGCGCACCAAGCGCTTCACCGTCGAGCCCATGACGGAGGAGGAGGCGATCCTGCAAATGAATATGCTCGGCCACAGCTTTTTTATCTTCGAGGATATCGACAGCGAGGAGCTGAAGGTCGTTTACCGCCGGCACGACGACGCCTACGGATTGCTAATTCCGGAAAAATAACTTATAATACTACTGCAACGAAGCCGCGGCGATTGCCGCGGCTTTTAAAACGGAGGAAACTGCATTGAAATATACGGCGGTCGCGACGTGCGGCTTCGGGCTCGAATCGGTGCTCGCGTTCGAGATAAAGCGCCTGGGGGCGGAAAACGTAAAAACGAGCGACGGGCGCGTCACCTTCGACGCGTCGGGAGAGGACATCGCGCGGGCGAATCTCTGGCTGCGCACGGCGGAGCGGGTGCTCATCATTCTCGCGGAATACCCCGCGCCGACGTTCGACGCGCTGTTCGACGGCGCGAAGGCGGTGCCGTGGGGTGATGTGATCGACCGCGCGGACGCGTTCCCCGTCAAGGGCTATGCGATGAACAGCGCGCTCACGAGCGTGCCGGCGTGCCAGTCCATTGTAAAAAAGGCGATCGTCGAGCGGCTCAAGCGGGATCACCGCACTGAGTTTCTGCCGGAGAACAACCGCGTCACCAAGCGGGTGCGCTTCTCCGTCGTCAAGGACGTCTGCACGCTGATGCTCGACACGTCGGGCGACGGGCTGCACAAGCGCGGCTACCGGCCGCTCATGAACGAGGCGCCCATCAAGGAGACTCTTGCGGCGGGCATCTGCGACTTTGCGCGGGTGTTCCCGGACAGCGCCGTGTGCGATCCGTTCTGCGGGTCGGGCACGCTGCTCATCGAAGCGGCGCTGCGCGCGAAAAACATCGCGCCGGGCAGAAGGCGCGCTTTCGCGGCGGAGCAGTACGGCTTTTTGGGCGCGGGCGTTTTTGACCGCGCGCGGCAGGAGGCGGACGGTCTTGTGCGCGCGGACGCGCCGTTTTCCGGACGCGGCGGCGACATCGACCCCGCCGCGGTGGAGCTCGCGCGCCAAAATGCGAAGCGCGCGGGCGTGGACGACTGCGTTCATTTTGAGACGGCCGACGCGCGCGCCGCATCCTTTTCGGAAAACGAGGTCGTGCTCGCGAACCCCCCCTACGGCGAGCGGCTGATGGACGAGCGCGCGGCGGCGGCGTTGTATGCGGATTTCGGGAAGAACATCTTCGCACAGAAGATCCGGGGTCTGTACGTCATCAGC
>JAYFQJ010000038.1:0-16099 GCA_034927165.1 Oscillospiraceae bacterium | reverse complement strand
CGCAGCGCAGCGCCTGCCTGCTGCAAAACCACGGCGTGCTTGCCGTGGGCGCCACGCTGGCACAGGCGCATGTGCGCGCGGTTTACGTGGAAGACGCCGCCAAAATTTATCACTTCGCCAAGGGAAACGGGCGGGCGCTGCCCGTTTCGCAGGACGCGGTGCAGGCGATGCTGGATTCCATGGAGAGTTAAAGGAGCGACGGGCCTACATCCATCTGCGGCAGACTGACGTCCCGATCCCCCTTGTATCCTCCTTTCCGCCGGGAACTTAATAGCCCCGCCCCTCTTCACCCGAAGAGAGGCGGGGCCCTTGTGTTATCCGCCCAAACGCCCTCCGGGGGCCCGCAGACTGCGGGCCCCCGGAGGGCGTTTTGCAAATCAGCAATATGTCGTTAAGATCATACCTTCAGCGCCGGCCGCGGGACGTCCGAACTCAATAGTAGATGCCCAGCTTCTCGCTCATTCTTTTGAGTATCACTATTTGAGCGGTCTCCTCGATGAGTTCCGCCATATGCTCCGCCGCCAACACATCCTTCCCCATCGCCACAATGCCGTGCCCCGCGAGGATGAACGCCGGCAGCTTGGGATTTTTCTCGAAAAGCGCCATTATCTCCGGCTCATTTTCGGGCTGGACCGAGGGAGAATGTATGTCGAGAACGGGAATGTCGCATCCCAGCTTCAGCTGGGCGTGAAGGGTGACCTGAGGCAGCGGAAGCTTCCCATAGGACCACGCGATCGCATAGGGGCTGTGCGTATGCACCACGCCGCCGACGGAGGCCGACGCCCGATACATGAGCCCGTGAAGGAACACCTCGCGGGTGGGCTTCCCCACCGCTCCCTTTACGGGAGCGCCGGAAAAGTCCGTTTCAATGAAACCGTTTCCGTTCCTGTCGCAATCCGCAAACGATCCTCCGCTCGACTTGACGATCATTGTCTGGCCGCTCTCAGACCTCGACGAAAGATTGCCGCCGTTTCCTGTCTGCAGGCCTCTGGTGTAAGCCCTGTGAGCGGCGACCTCCAGCATTTCAGAAATATTCATCCTATCTTCTGCCCTCCATGAGTTTGTTCAGTTCCTTCACGATCTCATCTGCAAACCGGGGATCGTTTATATGCATATCCCTCTCGATATACTCCACCGCTCCGCCGAGATTTTCCTTTACGCCGTCCACATAGCCCCGGTTCGCCTGCTCGTCATAAAGCGGCTTGCCCTCCTCGTTCTGCTGGCTATATCCCCGCAGAGGGATCATGATGGCGCATCTGCCCTTGCAGCTTTTGAGCTCCCGGGCGTCGTGCTCTCCACAGGTATACATCTTATCATATCCCGCTCTGACGTGCGTGTGGAAGGAGGTGTGGATCATGAAGGGCTGCCCCTTGAGATCCTCACGGGTTATGGGAGGCGGACCCACCAGCACAAAATCCATGGCGCCCGGAAAATCTATGACGGGTATTCCGCTTTTGTACACGTTCTCAAACCGGTTGGGCTCACACTTCATGAGCCCGTCAAACAGATAGCCGCCCACATCGTGCCGGGTGATATCCAGCACAGCCGCGAGCTTGTTCTGCTTTGCCAGCTCGTCGATGATTATCGCCCCGACCCCGTTGCAGTGGCAGACGATCGTCTCATATCCCTCGTCCTCCAGCAGCTCCTTGACCCGCATCACAGACTTGGTCGTGACCCCGGCCATTGTCAACGCCACGACCGGCTTGCCGGAGGGGAGATTCTTCTGCTTTTCGGCGATCTCGATCATCCCGATCACCGCGCCGCATCCGGACTTGAAGATGGGACCGGTCACCGCGTTGATGCCGCACACATCGCAAAGAGAGGGTATCATTGTGATGTCGCGGTTTCCGACATAATCCCCGAACTTGGCGGAGCCGCAGGCGATGGTGGAGATCATGACCTTCGGGAAGCCTATGGGAAGCTCCCGCATGGCCGCGGTGGACATTGCGGTCCCCTGGGCTCCTCCGATGGAGAGCACGCCCTGAATTTTCCCCGAGTCGCACAGCTCGCCCAACACCTTCACAAGGCCCGCGGTCATCGCCTTCACCAGCAGCTGTTTTCCGCCGGAAGATACCGCGTCCTTATCATGCACGCCGCCGGCAGCGAGAATTTCAGTCCTCGTGATATCCGGAACCGCGCCGGGCTCAAACAGCATCCCGGTATCCAGAAGCAGAGCATGGTGGTTCATGCCCTCGATGCACTCCTTCAAATAGGCCGCCTCCGGCCCTTTCGTGTCAAGCGTGGCGATAACAGCGATCGTTGCCATTGAATTTACCTCCCGTTGAACCGATAATAGATCCGAATTTCCTATCTGATGCCTCTGCCCGTCTTCTCTTGATCAAAGTCCCAAAACAGGGGTTTTCTCAAATCTCTCCACAAGTGAGGGCTCATGGGTCGGAAGCAGGAATTCCACATCCGGGCATCTCCTCTTTATCTCGCGGACGCTGTTCCACCACTCAACGATGTCCACAAAGCGCGCCGTCGGCGTCACGTCATAGTGAATCTCGGGGATGGGCTTGAGGTTGTCCAGAAGGAAGATCGCGTCTCCGATCATGTGATAGGTGCCCTTGTCTGTGTCCACCTCCACCGACTGATGGCCCACGGAATGTCCGGGGGTGGGATAGACTCTGATTCCCGGGATGATCTCCGCTTCACCGTCGATCAGCTCAAATTCGCAGCCGTCGAAGGGAGGCGTGATCCCCAGATCCTTGTATTCGTATGATTTGTAATAAAGCGGAATGGGGTTGAGCGCAAATTCATATTCCTTGCGCTGTGCATAGTATTTTGCGTTTTTGAACTCCTTCATATAGAAGGTGTGATCCCAGTGCAGATGGGTGAAGATCACCTTTGTGACGTCGTCGCAGTTAAAGCCGAGCTTCTCGAGGGCGCGGGGAGACGCCTGATCGGGCTTCTGCTCCGAACCGGGATGATGATACTCGTTGGCCCTTTCCGTCCACGCCATGCCGGTGTCCACCAGGATGAGCTCGTCATCGGTCTTGACAAGATAGATGAAAACCGGAAGCTGCTTGTCCTCATTGGACACGTTTTTATAATATTTGTGCGTGCTGGGATGATAGTGGTAGGTCTTGGGATTCGAGGTGCAAAAGCCTGTGTTTATCGGTATGATCGTCGTGCTCATGCTTGTATGTCCTTTCCATTGTCTGTCATTTTACTTTGAAGCGGTCATCGGCGAAAACCGCAAACAAGTGCGGCAGATGAACTCTGTCCGCACTCGTTTGGTTTTGCCCGCTGAGGATTTACGGGGTCACAACGACCTTCATGACTCCGTCTCTCTTTTTCTCGAAGATATCAAGAGCTTCGGCGTACTCGGTGAGCGGAAGAACATGTGTGATCAGGCGCTCGCCGTTGATGGTCCCGTTGGAGAAGAAGTTCAGAACCTTGTCCGAAACATTGGGGTTGGCCTTGGAGCCGTAGATCTTGAGCTCGTTGAATACGATGGTGTTGAGCGGAAGCGGGATCTGTTCGAGATCCTCTCTGTAGTTTGCGATCAGTGCGATGGCGCCCGTTTTCTTGACGAGGCGGCAGGCCTTGGCCGGGGAATCATTGGCTCCGGAGCACTCGAGAACTTCGTCCGCGCCCACTCCGTTTGTCAGCTCAAGCACGCGCTCGATGGGGTCTTCCTTCTCAAAATCTATGCAGATGTCTGCGCCCAGCTCTTTCGCAATGTCGAGCTTCTTTCCGCGGCCAATGACGATGACGCGGCCCGCGCCGAGGCCCTTTGCGATCTGCATCGCGCAAAGTCCGATGGGTCCGGGGCCGAACACGACCGTCGTGCCTCCGGGAGTGATCCCCGCGAGCTCGACCCCGTGCATGGCAACGCCCGCCGTGTCGCACATCGCGGCGACCTCATAGCTGACGTTTTCGGGGATCGGATGGAGACAACCGACCTTGTATGTGTTGTATTCCGCGTTTGCTCCCTGCCAATAGAACCCATAGTGGCGATGCCCCTTGTCGGGGTTGCCCTTTGTTCCGTCCATGCCGTAGTTGAGGCAGACGGTGTAGTGCCCCTTTTTGCAGTTGTCACAGATACCGCAGCCCTTGTGCGCTTCTCCGGCAACCCTGTCTCCGATCTTGAAATCGGTCACGCCCTCGCCCAAAGCAACGACCTCGCCGGACCACTCATGGCCCATCACAAACGGAAAATAGGGAGGCCAGTTCACATTGGCATAGTGACCGTGGATCATCTTGGGGTCCGATCCGCAGATCGCGATCGCCTTGATCTTGCAAAGCACCTCGCCGGGGCCCGGCTTTGGAACCGGCAATTCGGTGACCGCAACTTTGTTATACTCTTCCAGCACGACCGCCTTCATCTTTTCGGGTATTCTTTCCATGGAAAACAACCTCCTGCGTTTTATTTGTTCAACAAGTGAGATTATTGTATCACATTGAACTACGAGCGTCAATCCCGTTAAATAAAGGTGCTTTCTCAAAACATATTTTTAATATATGTGCATTTTAGAGATTTTATTGGAAAAATTCTATCTAATATGACTTTCAAAGGGGAAAAGACGCGCGCGAGAAGATGTTTTCGTTTCCCTTCAGGAGCGCAACTTGTTCTACAAGTCTCAGTTTTGTCTGTATTGCCTAATTTTCACCTTCATTTTTGTCATTATGACAATTTTTTCAATTTTGCCTCTCATTTCACAAATCGAAGCAGATGTTGTATAATGGCAAAAAAAGAACGAGGAAAATGAAATGTCAAGGTTGGACAGGCTTTATATCGGCACAAACACCAAGATGTTCAAGACCGCCTCAGAAGCGGGAGAGCACATCGCCCGGCTCAACGAGCTCACGCGCGACATTGACGATTCCAGAATGACCCTCTTTGTCATCCCGTCCTATACCTCTCTGGCCCAGGCCGTAAAGGTGCGGGGCAGGGTCAAGATCGGCGCCCAGAACATGGGCTGGGAGGAGAGGGGGCAGTTCACGGGCGAGATCTCCCCCCTGATGCTGTCCGAGCTCGGCGTTGACATGGTCATGGTGGGGCATTCCGAGCGGCGTCACGTCCTGCATGAAACGGATGAGGAGGAACAGAAAAAGGTCGCCTGCGCTCTCGGCCACGGGTTCACTGTGCTGCTTTGCGTCGGAGAGACCCTCCGGCAGAAGGAGCACAACATTTCAGACGAGGTCCTCGCGATCCAGCTCAAGATCGGTCTGGAACTGGTCAGGCCGGAGCAGCTCGACAGGGTCATGGTGGCCTATGAGCCCGTTTGGGCGATCGGGACCGCGGGCATCCCAGCCGATGAAAACTACGCCGATGCGCGCCACGCCGGAATAAAGGACACCCTGTGCGGGATGTTCGGGGAGCCCGGTCGGGATGTGCCGGTTCTGTACGGCGGAAGCGTCAACCGCGGCAACTGCGAGCCGCTGATCAGAAAGAGCAATATAGACGGACTTTTCATCGGCAGGAGCGCATGGGACGCCGACAATTTCAGCGAGATAATCCACACGGTGCTTCCGCTGTTTGAGAACAGGAGATAACAATGAGCTTTAACATTTTTGCCCTTCCCGAGGAAGTGAAAAACAAGGATTACGCGCTGGCCACCTACTATATTGTGCTGCCGCGCGACGCAGACGTCACCGAAAAGGCGAAATCTCTCGCCGTGGGACAGACGGTCGGGACCTGGGTCAACGTCCCGGGGATAACGGATGCGCTGTGCGAGAAGCATATGGGAAAGGTGGTCTCCATTCTGGACGCCCCGCCCTACGAGCTCTCTACGCAGATGGCGGACGGGGACCGCACCTATTTCATCACCATCGCCTACCCCACCGTGAACTTCGGGCCGCAGTTCCCCATGCTGTTCACCACCCTCCTTGGAAATGACGCGTCGACCTCCGCTCAGGTCAAGCTGGTGGAGCTTCAGCTCCCGGAAAAATTTGTCGCCGCCTTCAAAGGGCCGAAATTCGGCATTGAGGGGCTGCGGAAGCTGACCGGGGTCGCAGAAGGGCCCCTTCTTCTCAACATGATAAAGCCCTGCACCGGTCTTTCCCCGCAGCAGGGCGCAAAAATCTTTTACGAGACCGCGCTCGGCGGGATAGATTTTATAAAGGACGACGAGCTGCTGGGCAATCCCGATTTTTCCTCGGCCGCCCAACGGGTCAGAGAATTCAACAAGGCGAGCGATGCCGCCTATGAAAAAACCGGAAAGCACACGATCTACATCTGCAACGTGACCGATTCCGCCGCGAGGATCGACGACACCGTGAAAGCGGTGCAGGATGCCGGCGCGAAGATGATAATGATGTGCTTCAGCACTGTCGGATACAGCCTGTTTCGGAAAATTTCCGATCAGATCGATATCCCGGTCATGGGGCACTACGCCGCCAGCGGCGTTTCAAACGAAGGGATCAACAGCGGGCTCTCCTCGCAGCTTTCCATCGGGAAATTTGCCCGTATGGCCGGAAGCGACATGGTCGTCATGAACACCCCGTACGGCGGCTATCCCCTTTTGCCGCACCGTTATCTCATGACCGTGCGGGAGATGTCTCTCCCCTTTTACGGCATGAAGCCCTGTATGCCGATCCTGGGCGGCGGCGTCCATCCCGGCATGACAGAGCGGTTGATAAAGGATTGCGGTCCGGACATCGTGCTGGCCTCCGGCGGCGCCGTTCAGGGACATCCGATGGGCTCCACCGCAGGCGTCATCGCGATGAAGCAGTCGATAGATGCGGCCATGAGCGGCATCCCGGCTCAGAAATACGCCGAGGACCACGAGGAACTGCGGGCCGCTCTGGAGCGATTTTCCAAGTAACGGGAAGCAACCGAAGCTCTCACGCTCAGCTCCCCGGGCTTGGGAAGCGCGGTCCGTCCCCACCGCCCGCAGAAAGCGGGCGCAGATGAAGATCATAAAAAACGAGGCATCGCCGTTTGAAGACGGCGATGCCTCGTTGAATATTTGCGGGCGGACGCGGGCGCTTCAATTCGCGGCCGCTTCCTCCTTTGGGGCGCCTGAGAGAGAGGCGTCCGGGTGCTCCTTGAGATAATTGTTGAAGCTCTCGACCTTGCCGATAAGCGAGACCATGTGCTGTCCCATCATAAATTCGGCGGCGACGGGCTCGTGAGCGGCGATCGCCTCATACACCATGCGGTGAAAATAGGGGGAGTCTATGTTGAACTTCTGATACTCCAGAAAATTCTGCATCTTGGAGGTGAGAATGTGTCTGATTATATCAAACATCATGATGAAAATCTCATTCTTCGAGGCTCGCACCACAGAGGTGTGAAAGCTCATGGTGGAGTTTGCAAAGTCGCTGCGGTTGGAGCTGAGGGAGAGGTCGGTGTAATTGAGCGCGTCCTTGATGGCCTTGATATCCTTCTCGTCCGCCTTGATCGCGGCGAGCCGCGCAGCTGACACCTCGATCCCGCGCCTGAACTCCATGAGGTCCATCAGGCTCTCCTCATGGATGAGGACCGCCGGAATAAAGCTGTTGAGATACATATTTATGCCGACTTTTTTCACAAAGGAGCCCTCTCCGCGGCGTATCTCGAGCAAGCCGAGCGTGCTGAGCCTGTTGAGCGCCATGCGAATGGTGTTGCGGCTCACCCCGTACATCTCCGAAAGCTCATTTTCACTGGCGATCCGGTCACCGGGCTTGTATATGCCGGATATGATCCTGCCGAACATCTGGCTGTAAACGGTGTCGGTCACATTTCCCTTTTCTTTTTTCTTAGCCAATTCGCCTCTCCGTATCAAAAAATAATTTTCGCTGCGTCTTTCGATAGGTTCGATAGGAATGTGCCTGAAGCGCACGGTTTATTTATTATATACCCTGCCGCCGTCTTTCGCAAGAAACCGGTTTTATTCCTTTTTGACGAAGCGCTGGGTGTCTATCGCAACAGCGGTGATAATTATCAGACCCCTGACCGCATACTGCAGATAAGGGCTGACGCTGATATAGACCAGTCCGTAGTTGACCAGCTGGAACAATACGACGCCGATGATGACGCCGGAGATCTTTCCTATACCTCCGCGCATCGAGACCCCTCCGACCACACAGGCGGCGATGGCGTCCAGCGCATAATCAGCGCCGAGGCCGTTGGTCACGCTGCCGGTCCTCGCTCCCTCCAGCGCGCCGGCGATCCCGTACAGTATGCCGGCGAGAAGATAGACCATGATCGTGCTTCTCACGACATTCACGCCGCACACGGTGGCTGCCTCGATGTTTCCGCCGATGGCGTACATATTCTTGCCGAGCTTTGTCTTGTACCAGATGAAGCTGACGATCAGCACCGCGACGATGGCGTAAAGGATGAGGTAGGGGATCCTTATGGAAGTTCCGATCTTTACCGAGCCCTGAGCCCATTCCTTATAATTGGACGCAAGACTTCCGATGGGGGAGCCGTTGTTGAGCTCCTCATAGTACATCGACATACAGCCGTAAACGATGAGCTGGATACCCAGCGACGCGATAAACGCGGGTACCTTCAGCTTTGCCACCGCAAATCCGTGGAAGAAGGAAAAAAGCATACAGGCGGCGATCGCGATCAAAACCGGCAGTATTATCGGAGGATTGAAGTTGGGGAATATCTTCTGCGAATAGGTCGGGTCCTGCAGCATCGTCGCCGTGATGATGGCAGCCATGCCGATCATCCGCCCGGCGGCGAGGTCGGTCCCCCCGCAGATGATGATGCCCGCACAGCCCAGCGCAAGGATTATCCTCGTGGAGGCCTGGGAGAGTATCTGTGAGAAAACACGGATCGACAGGAAACTCGGTTCCTTCGCGACGATCACGGCCACAATAACCAGAATAATGATGTAGATAGCGTTGTTTTGAAAAAAAGCTTTGACCTTGTCCTTTTCCGGACGGCGCGGCGCGCCGGCTTTCTCGTTCATGAGCATGTCCTCCGTTAAATATTACAGATATTTTGTTGAGAGCTTCAGTATCTCTTCCTGCGTGGCGTGTTCCCGGTCGAGCACGCCCGCCATATGGCCGTTGCTCATGACCAAAATGCGATCCGCAACGCCCAGAAGCTCGGGCATTTCGGAAGAGACGAAGATGACCCCTTTGCCCTTTTTCGCAATGTCGATTATCAGCTGATAAATTTCATATTTTGCGCCGACGTCGATTCCCCTTGTGGGCTCGTCCAGCATCAGGACTCTGAAATCGTTGAGCATCCAGCGTCCGAAGATCACCTTCTGCTGGTTGCCTCCCGAAAGGGAGCCGATATTGGTGCGCTGGCTCGGGGTCTTGACCTTGAGAACATCGATGATCCCCTGTGTGTCGGATTTCATACTCTTGTCGTTGAGCACTCCCAGCGCGTTGCAGTAGATGTCGATGTGAGAGACCACGGCGTTGAACTGAATGGACAGATCCGAGAATATTCCGGTCGCCCGGCGCTCCTCCGTGAGAAGCGCGAAGCCGTTTTTGATCGCGTTCACGGAATTCTTGTTGGTTATCTCTTTGTCGTCCAAATATATCTTCCCGCTCTCCAGCTTTCTGAGACCGAAGATGGTCTCGACAAGCTCAGTTCGGCGGGAACCCATAAGCCCGGCGACCCCCAATATCTCTCCCTCGTGCAGTTCAAATGAGACGTCCTTTATGGTGGGCTGGTAGGTGCCGGTCAGGTTTTCCACTTTTAACAGTACTTTTTCACTCGGCGTGTTGGTCTTAGGCGGATACAGATTGCTCAGCTCGCGCCCGACCATCTTTGAGATGATCTCGTCGATCGTTATGTCGGACGCGGGACCGCTGAACACGTGACATCCGTCTCTCATGATCGTCACTTCGTCCGCTATCTCTTTTACCTCGTTCATCTTGTGCGTGATATAGATCATGCTGATGCCCTTTTCCTTGAGGGCTCTGATGATCGAAAAGAAGCGTTTCACCTCCCGCTCGGTGAGCGATGAAGTGGACTCGTCGAACACGATGACCTTCGCGTCGTAGGATACGGCCTTTGCGATCTCGATCATCTGTCGCTGCGAAACGGACAGGTCATCGAGCCTCGACTTCGGATTGACGTCTATGTTCAGGTCCTTAAAAATGGTCACGGTGTCGTTGTACATCTTTTTCCCGTCGACCATCAGCTTGCCCGGAAAGCGTCCCAGCCAGATGTTTTCCATGACATTTCTCGCGGGCACCTGATTGAGCTCCTGGTGCACCATGGATATCCCGTTGTCCAGCGCCTCCTTTGGCCCCGAGAAATTGACCGATTTTCCTTTATAAATAATGTCTCCGGAATCCCTCGAATAGATCCCGAAAAGACATTTCATCAGCGTCGACTTGCCCGCCCCGTTTTCTCCCAGCAAAGCGTGGACCTCTCCCCTCTTCAGGGTAAGCTGAGCATTGTTCAGCGCCTGCACTCCGGGGAACCTCTTGCTGATGTCGCGCATCTCAAGCACAATTGCGCTATTCTGCGAATCGCTCATTTTCGTTACCATACTTTCTAGAAGCGGGCGGAGGAGAATCCCCGCCCGCTTCTGTTGATTCACGCCTGATAAAGATGACTATTTTGCGACTGCCGCGTACATATCCTCGGCGACCGAGACGTTATCGGCACGAATGGCGATTCCGTCGACGAAGATCTTCTTGTCAGAGGTCATCGGATAGTCTATGCCTGTGAGAAGCTCGGCTCCGGTGAGCACATTGTATGCGAGCTGTGCGCAGACCTTGCCCTCGGTGATCATGTCGGTCATGACGGTTCCCTTGAGGGTGCCGGCAACGACCTCGGGCAGCGCGGACTGCAGTGCGTTGACGCCGTAGATGGGCATCTGGAGCGTGTCGTCATCGCCGAAATATCCGACTGCCTTGCAGGCCTCGATCGCGCCGAGAGCCATGGCGTCGTTGTTGGAGATGATCGCTTCAATGCTGTCGCCGTACTTCATGAGCCACGCATCGGTGACATCCTTGGCGTTGGCCGTGTTCCAGCCGGCCTCCTGAAGGTCGAGCTCCTCGCGCTTGATGCCCTGTGCATCAAATACTTCGTTCATTCCGGTATAGCGGTCCTCGGCGTTCTGATGGCCCTTCTGACCGAGCAGGAAAACATACTGGAGGATTCCGTCGCCGTTCTTGTCCATCTCGGGATTGTTGTTCCAGTCCTCGACGATCATCTCGGCCTGGCAAACACCGGGCTGCTTTGTGGAAACGCCCACATACCAGCAGGTATCATAGCTCTCCATGACGCCCTCGGTCGTGGGAGGCTTGTTGTTGATGATGCAGGGGATGTCCGCTGCCTTGCACTTGTCGATCAGCGTCTGGTTCGCCTCGGTCTCCATCGGAGCCCAGATGATGAGGTCGACGCCCTTTGCAATGAGGGTGTCCATCTGGTCGTTCTGGGTGGCCTGGTCGCCCTTGCCGTCGACGATCTCATAATTCACACCGAGCTCATCAAACTTCAGAGCCATGCCGGCGCGAACATAGGACATATAGTCATTCGCAAAGTCATAGATGAGAATGCCGACATTGTATTCCTTGTCAGCTGTTCCCGCCTCGGCGTCATCGCCGCTCTTTGCGGAGCAGGCAGCGAAGCTGAGAACCATGAGCAAGGTGAGCAGGATCGCAACAATCTTTTTCATTTTTTCTCCTTCATTTTTCGAAAGTATTTTGATGCGGAATCACTTGTTCCACAAGTCAACTATAACATCAACAATTCTATTGTCAATCGTTTGAATCTAAATTCGTCTGTTATTTATCAAATTTTATCTCATTTCTTGTGAAATACCACAACAAATTTCGGTCGCAATCAGACGTTTTCTCGATTTTTTGCGCCGAAAAGCCGCATTGGGGTCTGTCCCGCCGGCCGACCGACTCTTGATTTTTGAGCATAATATGGTATCATTTAAATCACTTGTTGAACATTTGCTTTTATGCGGTTCGAAAAGCCAACAAATTGAGGCGCCGAAAAGGAGAAATCATGATCAAGCACATAGTTATGTGGAAGCTTCACAAGGACGGGACCGACGACCAGCGCAGGGAGACCATCGCCGCGTTCCGCGAGAAAACAGATCATCTCAAGCAGATTATACCCGAAATCGTCGAAGCGCGCATAGGTGAAAATCTGAACGACGGGGATGTTTTTCACGTCTGCATCGACTCGGTCTTTGAGAGCATGGAGTCGCTCAGCCGCTATATAAATCATCCCGAGCACCTGAAGGTGAGAGAGTTCATGACCGCAGCGAGCTATGACAAGGCCGTTTTTGATTACGAGATCTGAAAATAAACTGTTGAATTCAACTGCGGCCGCTTTCAGGCCGACGTCGGAGGTGTAAAAATGAAAATAGCAATAGGATGCGACCCCAACGCGGAGGATTTTAAGCAGGTGCTGATCCCGTTCGTCCGCTCGCTCGGGCACGAGGCGGTCGACTGCGGAAGCGAGGACCCCATCTACGCGCGCACGGCAGAATATGTCGCACAAAAGGTTGTGGACGGCGAGTGTGACAGGGGGATCCTCATCTGCGGGACCGGCATCGGCGTCAGCATCGCCGCCAACAAGGTCCGGGGAGCATACGCGGCGCTTGTCAGCAACATCTATCAGGCGCAGCGCGCGGTGCTCAGCAACAACGCCAATATCATCACGATGGGATCCCAGGTGATGGGAACCGAGCTCGCAAAGTGTCTTGTGAAGGAATACCTGAGCCTGACCTTCGACCCCAACTGCCGTTCGATGCCGAAGGTGCAGGCCATCTTGGACTACGAATCGAACCACTGAGCCGGCGCCGCCCGCCGGAGAGCCGGTGTTTTCCGGCCCGGATCTTCCTCTCCCATGCCCGGCGCGCAGGACAATCGCCCCTTCCGCAGCGTCCGGGAAAAGCACCTCGGAGCGTCGCCCCTATGCTGTGTTCTGTCATCAGCTGCACCGGATCGATCACGGAGAGGTCAGAGGCGTCTGCTTCGGTTGACTTCCCTTTGAGGAAGCGAAAAACTTTTATCGCAATAAATAACAGAAAGGATATCTATCAATGGGCAGAGATCATGTAGTCGTTATCGGCGCCGGGATGATGGGCAGCGGGATAGCCGCGATGGGAGCGCTGGCCGGATATCCCGTGACACTTGTGGATGTGGACGCGCACAGAGCCGAGGGCGGAAAGCAGAAGGCCGTCTCCTGTATCCGGCTGCGGGAGCAGAACGATCTGTGCACAGCGCAGCAGGCGGAGCGCGCCGTCGGGATGCTTGAGACAAACACGGACATGGCGGCGGCGGCACAGCAGGCGTTCATGGTCGTTGAGGCGATCATCGAGAAGCTGGAGGCAAAGCAAAATCTCTTCGCCCAGCTGGACCGTATGCTCCCGGCTGATGTCCCCATCTGCTCCAACACCAGCGGCCTGAGGATCACAGAGATCAGCGCTCTTTGCACCGAACACCCCGAGCGCGCCGTGACCACGCATTTCTGGCTTCCGGCTCACCTCGTGCCGCTCGTTGAGGTGGTCATGGGGGATAAGACCGACGAATCGGTGGCGGTTCGCATTGTGGATGAGCTCAAAAAATGGGGGAAGTCCCCCGTTCTCGTTCGCAGGGATCTCCCCGGTCAGCTTGCGAACAGGATATTTCAGGCTATCATCCGGGAGGCCATCGACATCGTGGGCAGCGGGCTTGCCAGCGCCGAGGACGTGGACACGGCGATCGCCGCCGGGATGGCGATGCGGTTCCCCGTCTGGGGGCCGCTCATGCACCTGGACGCCATAGGCACCGATCTGGGCCTTTCGGTTCAGGAGAGCGTTTTGCCCAGTATCTGCGCCGACAAGGCCGCCGGAGGCTATATCAAGGATATGGTGGCGAGGGGAGACCTCGGCGCCAAGACCGGCAAGGGCTTTTATGACTGGAGCGAGCGCAGCATAGAGGATGCGATGGCAAAGCGGGACGCATTCATCATCGAGTCCTGCAAAACACTGAAAAAGCTGGGCGGTTGAGACCATGAAAGAATATTTTTTTGCAGGGACATACACCGAGCCCATCCTTTTCGGGACCGGCGAGGTGTTTCCGGGCAAGGGCAAGGGCGTCTATCTCTGTTCGCTTGAGAACGGCAAGGTGGAGACGCTGGATCTGCTTGCGATGCGCAATCCCTCCTTTCTCTGCGTAAACGAGGAAAAAAAGAAGGTGTACGCCGTCAATGAGACGAAGGAATATGACGGCGCCTTCGGCGGCGGGGTCACCCAGCTGAGCTATGGCGGCGAGAAGCTTGCGGCGGAGTGCAGCCTTCCCACGGGGGGAACTGACCCGTGCCACATCGCCCTGTCTCCAAACGGGAAGTTTCTCTCTGTCGCGAACTTTGCAAGCGGCTCGGTCTCCATCTTTCCGATTGATGAAAAGGGGGATCTCACCCGCAGCAGGCAGCTCATCGAGCATGAGGGGCACAGCGTGAATCCGAAAAGGCAGGCCGGCCCCCACGCCCATGCGACCGTGTTCCACCCGGGAGAGAATCTGATGTTTGTGCCGGATCTCGGCATCGACAGGGTCAAGGCCTATCGGTATGAGGAGGAGCGGGTGTTCGCCGCCCCCGAATACGACATAGCCGTACCACCGGGCAGCGGCCCGCGCAGCGGCGAATTCAGCCGCGACTTCCGCTTTTTCTATCTCATAAACGAGATCAGCAGCGAGGTGAGCTGGTTCGAATGCGTCAAGGGGAGGATGAAGCTCATCGGCTGCGCGCAAACGCTGCCCAAGGGCACCGAAAAGAGCAAAAACATCTGCTCTGACCTGCACTTGTCCCCCGACGGGAAATACCTCTATGCCTCAAATCGCGGGCACGACAGCATCTGCTGCTTCGCGGTCGGAGCGGACGGAGGGCTCACCCTGCTCAGCAGAGTGCCGTGCGGCGGCAGGACGCCGCGAAATTTTGCGGTCACTCCCTCCGGGCGCGGCATCCTTGTAGGAAACCAGGACAGCGACACACTGGCGGAGTTCAGGGTGGGAAAGGAGGGGGCGCTGTCCCTCTCGGGCAGAAGCGACTTTCCCTCTCCGGTGTGCATACGATTTTTGCGGGACGCCGGCGGAATGCAGCAGTCCTGCAGCTGAGGCGATGGAAGCAATCATACCGGCGCTTAAAAGGCGTGGCATACACAAGGCCTATGGGGGCAGGATCGACGCCCCCTGACCTCGCCGCTTCACGCCGAGTTCTGCGCTGAAACACAATGAGCGGGCCCCGATCCCACGCGGGATCGGGGCCTTTTGAGACGCTGCGGAACAAACCGCGGAGAGGCTTCGGTGCTTTTTTCGGCTCGCCGCCCGGGGGCGGCGAGCGTCAAGTGCCCGCCGCTGCACATAAAAAAGGCCTCCTCCCCATTATGAGAGGAAGCCTGTTTTGCGCCTTATTCCATTGGATCTTTTCTGTCTTAATGGCATCGGTCCCGCGGGGCCGATTTTTTATTTTTTTGTGATCTTCGGGCCCTCCGCCGTATCCTCCAGCAGATAGCCGCGCTCTGTGATCTGCGCGCGCAGCGCGTCGGCTCGCGCAAAATCCTTCGCCTTGCGCGCCGCCGTCCGCTCGTTCGCCATGTCGACGATCTCCTGCGGGATATCCTCCGTTTTGCGGTTGTAAACGAGGCCCAAAACGCCGGTCAGCTCATCAAAAACCGATGCGGCATACTCGAGCGTCCCCTTGCTTTGCTCCTTCGCGCTGTTGACGTCGCGCACGAGCTCGAAAACGGCGCTGATGGCGTCCGCCGTGTTGAGGTCGTCGTCCATCGCGCGCTTGAACTCATCGCGGCGCTTGTCGCACAGCGCCCGCAGGTCGTCTCCGCCCTCAGCCGCGTTGGCGATCGCAAAATCGAGGTTGTCGCGGCAGGTGTACATACGCTCGAGCGACGCGACGCACGCCTCGATGACCTCCTGCGAGAAATTGATGGGGCTGCGGTACTGCGCGCTGAGCATCAGATAGCGGATCGCCTCGTAGCCGTATTTCTCGCTGATCTCGCGCACGGTGAAGAAATTGCCGAGCGACTTGGACATCTTGCGGTTATCAATGTTGAGATAACCGTTGTGCATCCAGAAGCGCGCGAACGGCTTGCCGGTGCAGCATTCGCTCTGCGCGATCTCATTCTCGTGGTGCGGGAAGATGAGGTCCTGCCCGCCGCAGTGGATGTCGAACGTGTCGCAGAGATACCTGCGGGACATTGCGGAGCCCTCGAGATGCCAGCCCGGACGG
>JAYFQJ010000069.1:0-13881 GCA_034927165.1 Oscillospiraceae bacterium | reverse complement strand
TGGGCGTCTGCGACGGCATCGTCGTGCTCAACTACGGCAGGATCATCGCGAAGGGCACGCCCGCGCAGATCAAGCAGGACCCCGTCGTCATTGAGGCGTATCTCGGCAGAAAGGAGGACGCGTGATATGTTGCTGCAAGTCGACAGCATCAACGTCTATTACGGCAATATCCGCGCGCTGCACGACGTCTCCTTCGATGTGAACGAGGGAGAGATCGTCACGCTCATCGGCGCGAACGGCGCCGGAAAATCCACCATCCTCAACACCATCTCCGGCCTGCTGCGGCCGAAGACCGGCGATATCCTGTATCACGAGAAATCGCTGCTGCGCACCGAGCCGCACGCCATCGTTCAGCAGGGGCTCGCGCACGTCCCCGAGGGGCGTCGCATCTTTCTGTCGCTGAGTGTCGAGGAAAATCTCGAGATGGGCGCGTACACCCGCAAGAGCGGCGTGCGCGAGGCGCTCGCCGACGTCTACGCGCGCTTTCCCCGCCTCGCCGAGCGCAAAGGACAGATCGCGGGCACGTTGTCCGGCGGCGAGCAGCAGATGCTCGCGATGGGCCGCGCGCTGATGATAAAGCCCCGCATGATGATGCTCGACGAGCCGTCCATGGGGCTCGCGCCGCTGCTCGTAAAGCAGATCTTTGACATCATCAAGGAGCTCAATGCAGCCGGCACGACCATCCTGCTCGTCGAACAAAACGCCCGCATGGCGCTGTCGGTCGCCGACCGCGGCTATGTGCTGGAGTCCGGGCGCATCGTGCTCGCAGATACCGCGCAGAAGCTGTTTGAGAACGACTCGGTCAAAAAGGCCTATCTCGGCGGCTGAGTCTCTTTGCCGCACAAAAAAGCGGAGCGTGCGCTCCGCTTTTTGTATCCGCGCGTTTATTCCGCCGCGCGTCCCTCAAGGCAGTCGAGATATTGTCCCACACTGACAAAATTCTCGATATCCTGCGCATCCAGCCCCTGAAATGCGCACAGCTCATCCCAAAGGCAGGAGCTGCCCTCGACCATGTAGAACCCGCTGGAGACGTCTACACCGACGAATATCCTGTCGACCTCCCCGCCCCACACGTCCGGGTCGTCCCGGTTTTCGGGGCGGTAAAGCCTCTGGCCCGCGCCCGCGTTCTCGAGAAAGAACGCCCGCGGCTCCGGCTGCGCGCCGCGCGGCAGCTTTTGCGCCAAATGCGCGTTCAGCAGCACGTTGTCCCGGATCGCCGCAAGTGCGTTCTGTTCGTAAATCTCGGTGAGCACATAACGATTCTGTACATAGGCGAGCATCGCCGCTCCGCTCTTTCTGTTGGGGCGAAGCCCGTCCTTCCGCCGCTCCCATATCGCCCTCCATCGGTCCAAGGCCGCCTGCGGCACTTCCCTGCAGATCATACCGATCCCCCTGCGTCGTTTTTTTGATTATATCATACGTCCGGACGGATTAAAACGGAAAAGCGGCGCCTCCCCATTGCGCTTTATTGCTTTAAATGGTATTCTATTATCATACTACTTTGAAAGGACGCCCTCTTATGTCACTCGACCAAGTCAAGGGCGGGCTGCTGTTCGGTCTCGGCGCGCTGGTGTCGCTGTTCGTCATCGCACAGTCCTGCTTCTTCCTCACCAAGGCCGTCAAGCGCGCGAAGGCGATCGGCATGGCGCCGGAAAAGCTGCGCCGCACGGTGACCTCCAGCATCATCTTCGCGATCGTCCCGTCCATTGCCATCCTCATCACCGTCGTCACTCTCTCCAAGGCGCTGGGGCTCGCGCTGCCGTGGTTCCGTCTGTCCGTCATCGGCTCCATCGCCTATGAGATCCCCGCGGCGAGCAACGTCGCCGCAGCGTACGGGCTGTCCATCGGCAGCGCTATCAGCGACCCCGAGGCGTTCGTCAGCATCGCGTGGGCGATGACGCTCGGCTCCTTCCCGCCGCTGCTCATGCTGCTGCTCGTCTACAAGCGTATGCAAAAGGGCCTGTCCAAGATCAAGCAGCGCGACGCGCGCTGGAACGAAACGCTCACAAACGCCGTGTTCCTCGGTATGATCGCGTCCTACATAGGCCTTGCGCTGTCCGGTTCGACGGCGGAGGACGTCGAGACCGGGATCACGACCGTGTACGGCAGCTCGGTATCCATCCTCACGCTGCTCACCTCCATGCTCATCATGGCGCTGTGCGCGGTGTTCATCAAAAAATTCAAGCAGAAGTGGCTTGAGAACTTCGCGCTGCCCTTCAGCATGGTGGGCGCGATGGCGATGTCGATCGTTTACTGGAATGTTCTGCCCGAAGCGATCCGTTCCTGGCAGATACCCGGACTGTTCGGAGGTCGGTAAAATGGAAAAGAGCTATAACGATAAGCAGCACACCTGGGGCCGCGCGTGGATCGCGGCGGGTCTCGTTCTGTTCCTCGGCTATCTCGTGGCGCTGTCCTGCGCGCTCGGCGTATGGCCCAACGCCGGAAAATTTTTCGCCGGCTTTCTGCCCACGATGGCGATCTTCGGGCCGGCGGGCATCATTGAATTCTTCACCTATGCGCCGATGCTCGGCACCTCCGGCTTGTACTGCGGCTTTCTGACGGGCAACCTGTCCAACCTGAAGGTCCCGTGCGCGCTCAATGCGCTCAACACGACGGACACACAGGCATCTACAGAGGAGGGCGAGATCGTCTCCGCCGTCGCGGTCTGCGTATCCTCGATGGTGACCATCGTGATCCTCGCGGTCGGTATCCTCTGCTTCTCTTTTGTGACCGACACCCTCGACTCCCCCGCGCTCGCGCCGGCGTTCGCCAACATTCTGCCCGCGCTGTTCGGCGGTCTGGGCCTCGTGTACATCAGCAAGAGCCCGAAGGTTGCCGCCGTGCCCGTGATCTTCATGCTGCTGCTCTATTTCGCGATGCCGACGCTCCCTGTGAGCATCCTCGTGCCCGTGGGCGCGGCGGTGGCCATCGCGTGGGCGCGCTGGCTGTATGTCAAAAAGAAGATCTGATTTTTGCAAAAAAAGGCAGCACTGCGGTGCTGCCTTTTTTCTGTTCTTGCTTATAATGCGATCCAATAGCGCTGTTCGATGATCCCGTCTATTTCGATCTCATTTTCCATGATCCCGCCGTTATTGCAAATGGATTTCGCCGAGGCAATATTGTTTTTGTCGCAGACCATCAAAACTCTCTCGAGGCCCCATTCCCTGCACTTTTCCAACGCCAGGGCTATCATTCGCGTGCCGTATCCTCTGCGCCTCTCGGACGGGCGTATGCCGTCGCCGATATGACCGCCGTTTTTCAACAGCCCCGCATTCAAACGGTGCCGGATGTTCACTGCTCCGACAAAAATATTTTTGTCGGTATCCAGGCAGAAATAGGTGGAATCCGGGACCAGATCGCCGGCGCCTTCCCGAACCTCCAGACTGTCTTTATAAGTTTCGCAGTCGCGATAGTCCGCTTTTCTGATCGCATAGGGAACGATCTTTTCCCCTGCGCTCGTTCACTCATCCATCATCTCTGAGAGCTGCGAATAATTGTCGCGGCAGAGCTTTACTAACTTCCGCATTCTTATAAATCTCTCAAAATCGAGCCGCAGCCCCACTGCATCAAACTGTCGGGACTGCATCAGAGCTCTATCGCCGCGGCGTCGACCGCGCGGGCCTGCGCCGCCTCCTTTGTGATCACGCCGCGCCGGCAAAGCGACCGCAGATCCATATCGAGCGTATGCATACCGCTCGCCTGCCCCGCTTGCATGACGCTCGGCAGCTGGAAGGTCTTGCTGTCGCGGATGAGGTTCAGCACCGCGTTGGTGCCGACAAGGATCTCGGTCGCCGCGACGCGCCCGTTCCCCGCGGCGCACGGGATCAGCTCCTGCGTCACGATGCCGCAAAGCACAGACGCGAGCTGGCTGCGCATCTGTCGCTGGCCCTCCGGCGGGCAGACGTCGACGATGCGGTCGACCGTCTGCGCCGCGCCCGTCGTGTGCAGCGTTGACAGCACAAGATGTCCCGTCTCGGCGGCCGTTACGGCGGCGCTGATCGTCTCGTAATCCCGCATCTCCCCGACGAGCAGCACATCCGGATCCTCGCGAAGCGCCGAGCGCAGCGCGTCCGCGAAGGAGGCGACGTCTCTGCCGACCTCCCGCTGATGGATGAGCGCGGTCTTGTCCGCGTGGATGTATTCGACCGGATCCTCGACGGTCACGATGTGCACCGGCTTGCGTTCATTGATAAAATCGATCATCGCCGCGAGCGTCGTGGATTTTCCGCTGCCCGTCGGTCCGGTCACCAGAATGAGACCGCGCGGGCTGTCCGCGAGCGACTGCAGAACCGGCGGCAGACCGAGCACGTCGAGCGTCGGGATCGCATCGTTGAGCAGCCGGATCGCGGCGGCGAGCTCTCCGCTCTGATGAAAGACGTTGACCCGCTGCCGGCCGCCCTCCGGCGCCGCAAAGGCGAAATCAAGATCCTTCCCCGCCGCGAGCGCCTGCTGCTGTGCGGGCGAGCACATGGACAGGATCAGCGCCTGCGCCGCGTCCGCCGTCCCCTCATAAGGGACAAGCCGCCCGGCACGGCGAAGCATACACGGCCTTCCGGTCGTCAGATGGATATCCGAGCACCCTGACGCGCGGGCGGCTTTGATGATATCAGACAGCATAAGCCTACCTCTCAGTCGGTCGCGAACGCGACCTTGACGAGCTCCTCTACCGTCGTCACGCCCGTGCGCACGAGCGCGAGCGCTTCGTCCCGCAAGCTGCGCATACCGAGCTTCTTGCGCGCGTAATCGGTCATCGTGTCCGCCGTCTCTCCCGCCGAGATCATGCGGCGCAGCTCCCGGTCGATGGGCAATATCTCATGGATAGCGACGCGGCCCTTGTAGCCGGTGTTCTTGCAGTAGTTGCAGCCGTGCCCGCGGTACGCCTTTTGGATATCCGCCGGCAGCAGCGCGCGATCGGCGGCATCCGGAACATATTCCTCACGACAATACGGACAGATCTTGCGCACCAGGCGCTGCGCGACGATGCCGACGACCGCGCTGGAGACAAGATAGGGCGGCACGTCCATGTCCTCGAGACGGACGATGGAGGAGACGGCGTTGTTCGTGTGCAGCGTCGACAGTACGAGATGCCCCGTGATGGCGGCGCGCACGGAGATGGAGGCCGTCTCGCTGTCGCGCGTCTCACCGACCATGATGATGTCCGGATCCTGCCGCAGCAGCGCGCGCAGCCCCGTGTCGAACGTGAGACCGGACACGTTGTTGACCTGCATCTGGTTGACCCGTTCGACATTGCGCTCGACCGGGTCCTCGATCGTAGAGATATTGTACGCCCTGTGCGTAAATTCCTCGAGCATCATATACAGCGTCGTCGTCTTGCCGCTGCCCGTCGGGCCGGTGATATAAACGATGCCGTAGGGCGAACGCAGGATCTGCTGCATCTTTTCGTAATTCGCGTCGTTCATACCGAAATGGCCGGCATAATCGATCGCGTTGTTGTTGGATAAAAACCGAAGCACCGCCTTTTCTCCGTAGACCGTCGGGATGACGGACACGCGGACGTTGACGTCTGCGCCGCCGATCCTCGTGCGGAAATGGCCGTCCTGCGGCAGACGGCGCTCGGCGATATCCAGGCCGGAAATGATCTTCACGCGGGCGATGAGCGATGCGTGCACGGTGCGCGGAAGCGTCGTGTAATCGAGGATCGTGCCGTCCAGACGCATTCGCACAAGGGTGCTCATCTCCTGCGGCTCGATGTGGATGTCGCTCGCGCCCGACGCGAAGCCCTGATTGATCATGCTGTTCAGCAGCTTGACGACGCCCGCGTCGCTCTCGTCGATCTCGACGATCTCCTGCGCGGCCGCGGGCTCCGCGGCGCTCTGTTCGATGCTGGAGACGCTGCTGCGCGTCTCGACGTCCGCATAATGATAGCGGATGGCGTTTTCGATCTGCGCGCGGGTACCGAGCACGATCTCGAGCGGCATACCGCTGATCTGCCGCGCCTCCTCCACCGCGTAGAAGTTAAGCGGATCGCTCATGACGACCGTGAGCTGGCCGTCCTTTTTCCCGACCGCGAGCAGATTGTAGCGCTCGGCGATGGGGCGCGGAAGTATGCCGACGGCCTGCGTATCGACGGGATATGTGTTGAGGTCGACGAGCGGATAACCGAGCTTCTGCGACAGCGCGCTGAGCACCTGCGCTTCCGTCACAAAGCCCTTCTCGATCAGTATCTGTCCGACCCGCTTGTCCCCCGCCTGCTTTTGCGCTTCGAGCGCCTGCTGCAGCTGTGCTTCGGTCAGCTGCCCCGCTTCGATCAGAACCTCGCCGATACGAATGTTCTTCATCCTTTTCTCCCTGCTTCTACGAAATTTTCAACCAGTTCTGCTGCCGCTCGACCTGTGACAGCAGCGCATCGATCTGCGCGCTGTCCAGCCCGGACACAGCATACGTCCGGCACACGCCGCCCGCGCTTTTGACCGTATAAGCGTACCACGCGTCGGTGCGCGTGCTGTAGATGAGACGGGCGGCGTTCTCACTCTGGCCCGCATAATAAAGCGCGGCCGCGACGGTGCCGTCCGCATTCGTCGCAAACAGCACGCGCACGCTGGCGCCTGCGGCCGCCGAGGCGAGCGCGGCGTCAAGCGAGGCCAGCTCGGGGATGGCGCTCGACGGCAGCAGCGGCCAGCTGCCCCCGTCGCACTGCGCGCACAGCGCCGCCGCATAATCCCCCGCGCAGGGGGTCGTGAGCGTTTCGCTGCCGAACAGGCGCCGTATGCGGCTGACAACGGCCTGCTTCTCCGTCCCGGTGCCCGCATTGTACAGCGTGCGCAGCAGCTCATACTGCTCGCCCAATATTTCCGCACGGATGGACAGCTCGTTGACCGTGCGGTCCGCATAGCTGCCCGCCGCGAGCGCGCCGTTGTCGTAAAGCAGCGCGCAGCTGGGCATCTGCGCGGCGTCCGCCGCCGTCCACTGCGCCGTCACGGTGCTGCCGGACAGCGACATATTCTCAAGCCGCACGCCCGCGCGCGCCGTGTAAGACGGCTCGCTGTTTCCCCTGCGCGTGACGAGCACCTCCAGGATATAGGCGTCGTCAGACGCGGCGGTCTCATCCTTGTAAAAGCGCAGCGCGATACTGCGCCCCGCATAAAACTCCTCGCCATAGACGTCGTATGCCTCGGTCACGCCGCTGCGGTACTGCAGCCGCCCGCTTTGCACGTACAGCGCCTCGCTGCCGCCGCTGTCCTGCGCCGGCGCAACGGTCAAATGCGTCGCATATTTTACCCGGCTTTCAACAAAAGCGTAGACCGCGTCGCCGACAAGCTTGTCGGTGTCCGTCTGCGCGCCGCGCGCGAAAACATCGCTCCCCGAAAGGATCAGGGAGGCGGTCACGCCCATGATGATGGAAAAGATGGCAAGGGTGACAATAAGCTCGACCAGCGTCATACCGCGATTGTTTTTCAATTGCAGCCCCTCCCCGTCAGTCCGCCGTGAAGCGGGACAGCGCCGCCTCGTTGTCGTTGACCGCCTCCTGCGCGGATTCTACCGCGCCGCCGACGGAGCCTACAAGGCGCCCGTCCTGCGCATAAAAGCGGAGTTGACCCGAGACAGATTGCGTGTCGGTTCCCGCTTCAAGCGCCGCTGCCGCCGCGTCGCAGGCGCTTTGCGCGTCGAGCCCCCGGCGCATGATCGTCGCGGCGGCGGTAAAGCCGGTGACGGCGATCAGAGATACGACGGTGATGAGCGTGAACGCGACGATCGTCTCGACGAGCGTCATGCCGCGGTTATTCAGCTTTTTCATTCGCCCAGCTCCTTTTTGGAAACGGCCCAGCGCAGCGGCACAAGATTGGATCTTCCGCCCGCGGCGTCGCCGTCCGCCTGATAATTCACCGGCCGGTCGCTCGAGAACGAGTCGATGGAAATGACGCCGGTGATATCCAGCGTCTTTTTCTTGTTGTCCGAAGCGATGCTGAAAGACGCGCCCTTCTCCCCATAGACGGACAGGGCGAACTCATTCTCGCTCGGCGCTTTCAGGGTGACCTGCGCGTTCCTCTTCAAAATGAAAACGATCTTCTGCTGATTGCTGTTGAGCGTGGTCTTTTCGATCTCAAGGCTTGCGCTCTGATACAGGACGATATACACCGTGCCCTTGCCCTGCGCTTTCAAATCGAGACCCGAGACGGATTCGCCCTCGGCGACATAATATACGCCGCCGGCTGTGAGTTTGTCCGAGAAGCTGTCGGTCAGCTGCACGGCGCCCGTCATGGACACGACGGGCGTCTGAGCGTCCGGGTCGTAAACGCCGTCGAACATCGACGCGAACACGTCCGCCGGCACCTGCTCGCACTGCGTCAGCGACGGCATATTTGTGATCGAGCCGCACGCCGCGGCGAGCAGCGGCGTCGAGGACGCATTCCCGGCGATGCTCTGCGCGAAAATGCTCCCGCCGACCGCGCCGGCCGGCCCGATGAGGACAGCGCCGTTCGGGGCGTACACATTGCCCGTCACGGGAAAGTTCAGCAGGAAGGGCTGCTGCTGCGTCGATGCGCCGCAGATATACAGGTCGCCGTCCAACGCCTCGAGCTCGACGTCGTCGAGATCCTCCGTGTACAGTCCGTTCCGAAACGCGGGCACGTTGATGCACAGCGTCGTCAGATCGACGGTATATGCGTAGCTTTGCCCGTTAAAAACGGCGTTTGCCGTGACCGACGCGGTGTAATCCCCCGTCCGGCTGACGGTCGCCGTGGCCTCCCCCATTGTGTCAGGCAGTCCGTCGATTCGGGACAGCGTCAGCGTATCGCCGACACTCTGCGGCAGATACGCGCTCGTCAGACCGCCGCTTCCCTCTATGGTGCCGGCGACGGTCTCCGCCACCGAGCGCGCGGTGTAATACGCCTGACGGCGCGCGTTGGCGCTCATGCAGCGCTCGTGATAGCGAAAGCCGACGGACAGCGCTGCCGTGACGAGGATGCACAGCATCGCCAGAACGACCGAAGCCCACACGATCGCCGAGCCCTGTTCGCTTTTTTTCCGTCCGCGTATCTTCATGCTTACTCCGTCGTCTGCGCCGTGACCATGTAGACGTCCAGCGAAAACTGGATCTGCAGCGTGCCACCGCGCGTGCCCGTATAGGTAAAGCTGCGCACGTGCAGCGAGGGATCCGCCTGCGCGGCGTCAAGGAACGCGAGCAGAGCGCTCTCCCTGCCCGCCGCCGTGAAGCTCGACTGGGAGACCCACACGATCCCGCCGAGCGCTCCGTCCTCTGCGGAGCTCCCGAAATACGGCACGCTCGTATTGACTGCGTCCTCCAGCACGAGCGCATACGTCGTGAGGCCGCAATCCGCGGCGAGCGCCGTTATTTTGTCATCGATATAAGCGTTGGCCGCCGACGGCATGAACTCCGCCTCCAGCGACGCAGCCTCCGTCTGCAGCTCGTCAAGCGACGTCTGCAGCTCGTCTGCGCCCTCGCAGGCGGCGCGCACACGGGCGCTCTCGCTTTGCAGCTCGGTGAGCTGCTGCGCGCGGACGGCATTGCGTTCGGAAAAGGACTGCGTGACGAGCACGATGCCCGCGAGCAGCACGACAAGCAGCAGCAGATAAAGGAGCCGCTTCTCCCTCGTCGTAAACTTCATTGCGCCGCCTCCTGCAAAATGCACTGCATTGTAAACGTATAGCTGCGCCCGCTCTGGGAGGCGTAGCCGTAATAACCGACATAGGAAAATTTTCCGAGCGCGTCAAGCGCCTTCGCGTACTGCGCCGCGTCCGACGCCGACGTACAGCTGCCGCTGAGCGCGAGCACGCCGCCCGCGTCGTCGTAGCTGTAGGCGTCGACGCTGACCGTCTGCGCCGCGCCGAGCGCCTCGGTTATGAGCGCCGCGTCTACTGCGGGATAGCTGTCCGCCGCGCTTTTCGCCTGTGCGAGCGCGTCTCGGCGGGCCACCGCCTCACTGAGCTCCTCGCTGAGCGACTGGTAGCGCGCATACTGCGCGGTCACCTCCGCGTCGCTCAGATAACTCTGCTCCGCTTCGATCTGCGCGCCCAGACGGACATACCGGACCGTCATCACGCCGAGCATGATGAGCAGCGTGAGCAGCAGCGCGGCCGGCGGCAAAAGCAGCAGCAGCCGCTTTTTTGCAGACTCCGTCCGCGCAGGCTTCGCGTTGTACACGCGGTAAAAATCAATTCTCTTGTTTCTCATGCCCTGCGCCCCCCTTCATAGAGATCTCCCACGCAGAACAGATACTGCGCGGCGGGAAACGCGCCGGCGTCGCCGAACGCGCCCTTGATCTGCGCGCTGACGCCGAAGGCCTGCGCGCTGACGGCGTAGCTGCCCTCCACAAGGCTCAACAGCGCGCCGGGCGCCGCCTCCTCCGGCGTGAGGCCGCCGAAATAGACGGCGCTCACCTGACGACCGTTGTGCTGTGAAGCGTTGAACTGGATGAGCGACGACAGCGTCCGGCCGATCTCGGCAAAGGAGTCGTAGCCCCCCCGCGCGGCGAGAAGCCTCGTTGTGTTATAAAAAGCAAAACGCCCGTCCACAAACAGCGCCGCGTCGAGCATACTGCCGTCGGCAACGCAGACGATGCAGGTCTTGTCCAGCAGAAGATCGATGCCCGCGAGATTGGCGAGCGCGCCCGCCGCCGCGTTGATGCCGCGCACGCGCAGCCCTGCGCCCGCAAAGACCGCGATGTAGCTCTCCAGCAGGCCCTTTTCCGCCGCCGCGCACAGAAGCTCCTGCGCGGCCCCCGCGCCGCCGAGCGTCATATAATCGTACACCAGCTCGCCGCGCCCCTGCGCCATGCTGACGAATTCGCTCTGCACCAGCTGGCGAAGCTTTTTGTCCGGCAGCTTCGGAGCCGTCGCCTTTCTGACGAGCACACCACCGCTGTCTATGACAACGCGAACGCCCTGCGCGGCATCCGGCATTTTTTCCTTCAGCGCCGTGAGCGCCGCGCGCACCGGCTCCTCGTTGACGAGCACGCCGCCCGCAACGCATTCCGGCGGCAGCGGCTCGCTTCTCCACGCGCCGATCTCCAGCACGCCGCCCTTCGTTTTCCCGGTGACCGCGCGCACGGCGTCCGCTCCGATCCATACGGATGTCAACATAGTTTTCTGCTCCGCCTTTCCAAACTAAAATGAACCGTAGCCGCTGCCGATGGATTCGTACAGCTGCAGGATGGGCAGCATGACCGAGATCATAACGAAACCGATGATCACCGCCATCAGAATGATGAGCACCGGCTCGATGAGCGCCATGAGCTTGTTCATCGCCTGCTCGCTGTCATAATCGAAGGAATCGGCGATGCTTTCGAGCATCCCGTCGAGATTTCCGCTCTCCTCGCCGATGGCGACCGTCGCGTTGAGCTTGCTGTCGAAGCCGTCCACCTTCGCGACGGCGGAGGACAGCGACGCGCCGTTGCGCACGTCGGAGACGACGCCGTCGAACTGGCTGCTGACATAGCTGTTCCCGATCGTGTCCCGCGTCGCCTGCAGCGCGTTCAGTATCGTCAGCCCGCTCGCGTACAAAGAACTGAGCGTTCGCGCAAAGCGGGAGGTGTAAATCGTTTTCAGAAGTTTGCCTATATACGGAAGCCTAAGCTTTACGCGGTCGAGCCGCAGCCGCACCGCCGGAATGCGCGCGACGAGGATCAGGATGAACACCGCGCTGAGCACGACGGCGAGGATCAAAAAGCCGTGATCGCTGAAGGCGTCGGCGATATTCAGCACAAATTGCGTCATGGCGGGCAGCTCCATGCCCTCAAACAGCGCAAAGAAGTTCGGCAGGATCACCTTGAAGATCAGCGCGACGATCACCACCGTAAGGCACAGCAGAAACAAAGGATAAAACGCGGAGGTCTTGATCTTCTGCTGCAAGCGGTGCTCCTTCTCGTAATGCTCGGCCATCTGCTTTGCCGTCGCCTCCATGCGACCGCTCGACTCGCTCGCGCGGAAGGCGCTCACGAGCAGCGACGGGAAGCCGCCCTGCAGCTCCATCGCCTGAGACAGCGAATTGCCCGCCTGCAGATAACCGTACAGCGCCGTATAGACGCTGCGCACGCGCGGATTCAAGTCGCGGTCGATGAGAATGCCGATCGCCCGCAGCAGCGTCACGCCCGCCTTGAGCATGGCGTTGAGCTGCCGGCAGAACTCCGCGAGCTCGTTCGTCCGCAGCCGGTCGGCGGCCGCCTCCTCCCGCAGCTCCTGCGCTTCGACCAAGGAGAGATGCTCTCCGGCGAGCTGCAGACGAAGCTGGGTCTCGTCCGCCGCGCTGCGCACGCCCTTTTCAATGCCGCCCTTTTCGTCGGACGCTTCATATTTGAAAGTCGCCATATATAAGCTCCATTCCAGCGCGGATCGTCAAGCGAGTCCGAACCAACCGAGATACGCGGCGATCATTTCATCGCCGTAAAACAGCGCCGCCGCGGCGCCGAGCGCAATGAACGGGCCGAACGCAAAATGGTCGGTCCGCTTTTTCTGCTTCATCAGCAGCAGCGCCGCGCCGTAAATCCCGCCCAGCAGGATCGCGAGAAACGCCGCCAGCAGCGTCCGCCGCCAGCCGAGCACGAAGCCGCACACGGCGATGAGCTTCACGTCGCCCCCGCCGAAGCAGTCGCGTATGAGCAGCGTCAGCAGCGCCATCGGGGCGCTCACGCACAAAAAGCCGACGCCGCGCGAAAGCCAGGACTCCGCCGGGTCCGCGAACGCGCACCCGACCGCGAGCGCCGCGAGCGCCCACAGCAGCACGCCCGGAAATTCCATTGTGTCCGCGTCGATGAAGGACAAGCAGACGAGCGCGCACAAAAAAGCGAAATATGCGGGCGTCGCCCATGTAAAGCCGAAGCGCAGCGCGCACAGCAGCGCGAGCGCGCCGCCGAGCAGCTCCACGAGCGGATACCGCGCCGCGATGGGCACGCCGCAATAGCGGCACCGCCCGCGCAGGCATATCCACGACGCCACCGGCACAAGGTCCGCCGCGCGCAGCGTGTGCCCGCACGCCGGACACATAGAGCGACCGCGCGCGACAGACGCCCCCCGCGGCGTCCGCCAGATGACGACGTTCAAAAAACTGCCGATCACGAGACCGACAATAAATATGTATAAGTATAGCACAAATTCGACCATCGCGCGCTTTTTTGCTCCTTTACCGACCGTTTTTCGTACTATTTCAAAAAATGCCGCCCCCTGAAAGAGGCGGCATTTTTAGCCGAAGGTTGACCTGCGCTTACTTTGTCCAGCCGTCCGCCGTGGTATAGGTCCACGCCTTTCCGCTGGAGGCGGTGAAGCTGACGTTTGTGACCTGCGCCTTGGCGTCCGTCGTCACTGCGGTGATCCCCGTCGTGCCTGTGAAGCCGGCCAGCGTGTTCGCTTCTTTGAGCAGCTTGTTGGAATTGGCGGTGAAATCGATGGCGCCCGCCGTCTTTGCGTACTGCTCCGACGCGATGGTCTGCGCGGCCAGCAGCGCTTCACGGCACTCGACGAGATCGCTCTTGTCCTTAGCCTTGTCGATCCAGCCGGTCATGGACGGGATCATGATCGCCGCGAGGATCGCGAGGATCACGAGCACCACGATGACCTCTACCAGTGTAAAACCTTTTTTGCTTTTTATCATTTTGAAACTATCCTCTCATATGTAACATTGTAACTTTATTTGCTTCCGAAAATGACCTTTTCTGGTAGGATTATAGCGCACTTTTTGACTAAAAGCAACACTATTTCGCACATTTTTCCTAAATGTTACTCAATTTTTATTTGAAAAGTAATTGAAATTGTCCCGCACTATGCGTATACTTTATTTAGGAGGCATGTGCAATGAAAGAAAAAAGCAGCGAGCGGGGTTTTACGCTCGTCGAGGTCATCGTCGTGCTCGTGATCCTCGCGATCCTCGCGGTGATCCTCATTCCCTCCATGACAGGATGGATCGATAAA
>JAYFQJ010000054.1:0-2583 GCA_034927165.1 Oscillospiraceae bacterium | reverse complement strand
ATCGTGATGCCCGTCGTGATGCCCGGCACCGACAGCGGGATGATGACCCGCGCCGTCGTGCGCAGCTTGTTTGCGCCGAGGTCCTGCGCCGCTTCGATGAGCGAATTGTCGATCTTCGTCATGACGGAGTACAGCGGAAGGATCATGAACGGCAGATAGTTGTAGACCATGCCGAGCACGACCGCGCCCTGCGTATTGATCATCTGGAAGGGCCCGAGACCGAACAAAGCGAAAAAGCGGTTGATGAGACCGTTGTTTTCAAGCAGCGACATCCACGCGTAGGTCCGCAGCAAAAAATTCATCCACATCGGCAGCATGATGAGCATGAGCATCATCGACTGCCGCGCGCCGCGCAAGCGCGAAATAAGGTAAGAGACGGGAAACGCAATCACGAGGCAGAGCACCGTCGCGATGAGCGCGAGCCAGATGGAGCGCGCGAACACCGATGTGTACTGGCCGATCCCCGCGATATTTTCAAGGGTAAAGCTCCCCTGCTTATCCGTAAAGGCATACCAGCCGACGAGCAGCAGCGGTACGACGATGAAGATGACCATCCACACGAGGTACGGCACGCTCGCGACCTTTGTTTTGAATTTCATCGCTCACGCCTCCATCCGCTTCATGATGTGGATTTCATCGGGGCCGATGTTCATGCCGACGATATCGCCGACCTCCGCGCTCTTGGTGGAATGGACCTTCCACGAATATCCTGCCTGATCGACGATCATCTCAAAATGTACGCCTTTAAAAATGACGCTTCTCACGACGCCGACGATCTTACCGTGCTGCTTGGATGTGATCCGGATGTCCTCCGGCCGCACGACGACCTGCACAAATTCGTCCTTGCCGAAGCCCTTGTCGACGCACTCAAACCGCTCGCCCGCGAAGGTGACGTCATAATCCTTATGCATGACGCCGTCAAGGATATTGCTCTCCCCTATGAAATCCGCGACGAACGCGTTCTTCGGCTCGTTGTAGATGTCCTCGGGCGTGCCGATCTGCTGGATAAACCCTCCGTTCATGACGACGACGGTATCCGACATGGTGAGCGCCTCTTCCTGATCGTGCGTGACATAAATAAAAGTGATATTGAGTCGCTGCTGAATACGCTTGAGCTCCACTTGCATATCCTTGCGCAGCTTCAAGTCGAGCGCGCCGAGCGGCTCGTCGAGCAGCAGGATGCGCGGCTCGTTGACGAGCGCGCGGGCAATGGCGACGCGCTGCTGCTGACCGCCGGACATGCTCATTACGCTGCGCGCTTCAAAGCCGCGCAGATTCACGAGCTCAATCATCTCGGCGACGCGCTGCTTGATCTCGCCTTCCGGCACCTTTTTCAGCCGCAGCCCGAACGCGATATTCTCAAACACGTTGAGATGCGGGAACAGCGCATAACGCTGGAATACCGTATTGACCTCGCGCTTATAGGGCGGCAGATCCGTGATATCCTTTCCGTTAAAAAACACCCTGCCGCTGTCGGGGGTCAAAAAACCGCCGATAATGCGCAGAGTCGTCGTTTTTCCGCATCCGGACGGGCCGAGGAGCGTGACAAATTCCTCGTCGTGGCTGCTGAGGCTCAGGTTGTCGAGAATCGTTTCCCCGTCGAATGCGACGGTGCAGCCGTCCAGGCGCACAAGAACATTGTTTTCCATAGGAAATACACCCCTTTGCGGTAAAAATGATCTCGCCTTTTTGACGAGCGATACCGGGCTCTCGGCCACCCCGCAAAAGGTTTGTTACACCGGTCTCGTTCCGGTTTCAGCGGCTGTGCCTGATATCGGGTTTCTTGTCGTTTTTTGCAACAATGACATAAATATATATTGCTTTATATTGTTTGTCAATAGATTTGAAAAAATACGCGAAAACTTTTATATTCCCTTTGGTTTCGGTGATATCTCGAGTTTCCTCTGATTCTTTTAATAATTCTCTGCATATCTTCCGATTTCTTCCGTTTAGTTCGTTTTGAATTTCGCGTCGGCATATCGGCCGCGGCGGCGCTTGACAAGCCGCAAAGCAAAAGCTTATTCTTGGAACGGTTCTGAGTTTTCCATTTGTTTTGACGGAGGTGCGCCGCGATGGCCGTTTGTACTTTGTGTCCCAGACGCTGCGGCGCAGACCGGGCGGTGCGCGCGGGCGTGTGCGGTGCCGACGACACGCTGCGCGTCGCGCGCGCGTCGCTGCACTTGTGGGAGGAGCCCTGTCTTGCGGGCACGCGCGGCTCGGGCACCGTGTTCTTTGCGGGGTGTCCGCTGCGCTGCGTTTTCTGCCAGAACTATGAGATCTCGCGCGGCGTCGCGGGACAAGAGATCACGACCGGGCGGCTCGCGGCGATCTTTTTAGACCTGCAGGCAAAGGGTGCGCACAATATCAATCTCGTCACCCCGACGCATTATGTTCCGCACATTGTCGAAGCGCTGCTCGACGCGCGCTCGCGCGGGCTTGCGCTGCCTATCGTGTATAACTGCGGCGGCTATGAGCTGCCCGAAACGCTGCGGCGGCTCGACAGGCTTGTCGATATCTATATGCCCGATTTCAAATACTTTTCTCCGGCGCTCGCACAGCGCTATTCCAGCGCGGCGGATTATC
>JAYFQJ010000055.1:0-14609 GCA_034927165.1 Oscillospiraceae bacterium | reverse complement strand
GTCTTGTCGATGAGCAGGATGAGCAGGATGAGCAGGACCATGGACACGCCGAAGATCAGCGTGTCGATACAGGAGAAGCGAAGGTCTCCCACAAAAAAGGTAGTGCTTTTGAATATCGGGGGATACGCGTGCAGATTGTTGCCGAAAAAGACCGACAGGATCTGCTCGATCATGATGGCAAAGGTTATGGACGCCAGAAAATAGTAGATGTTCGGCGCTCCCTTTTTGCGGATGCGGCGATACCCGACCATGTCGATGAACAGCGCCATGCACATGCCCGCGAGGGTCGTGAACAGCACTGTTACGATGAAGGGCACGTCGAAGGCGTCCTGAAAGAAGAAGCCGATGAAGGCGCAGGCGCTGATCATGCCGCCGTGGGCAAAGTTGCTGAACTTGAGCACGCTGAACACGATCGCGAAGCCGACCGCGATGAGCGCGTAGACCGAGCCCAACGAAATGCCGCTTACCAAAAGCTGAACCATAATTATTCACTCCTATAATAAAGGGCGAGCTTAAATAAGCTCGCCCTTTTGTGCGTTGGGCCGCAACGCCTTACGCGTTGTAGTCGGACGTGAGATGCGCGACGCACTGGATGGTATTGTTATCGTCGTAGGTGGCGATATACATGCCCATAGCGCGTGTCGGACGATGGGTCGCCGGATCGATGGTGATCGTCGTCTGCGCAAGCTGAACGTCCTTGGTGCTGCTTTCGAGGATGTCACGCACCTCGACGCCGTCCGTCGGATCGTTGGCCTGGCGCATGGCGTTCGCGAGAACCTGGACAGCATCCCAGCCGAAGCCCACGTTGGAGACCGGGTAATTGGTGCCCTGATCCTTCATCTGGAGATCGCACAGCTCGGAGATGTTGCCCGTCGCGGTGTCGGCGTAGTCATAGTTCTGTACGAAGTAGCAGTTGTACGCCTTGTTTTTGATGAGGCTGTTGAAGGGAGGATACATCGTGTTTGCGCCGAGGATGTAGCCCTCATAGCCCGCGTCGCGCAGATTGTCATACGCGGTGACCATCTGGTTGCAGTAGTCGCACAACAGAACGGCGTCCGGATTCGCGGCCGCGATCTTCTGCGCCTGGCTGGTGTAATCGGTGTCGTTCCAGGTAAAGGTCTCCTCAAGGAGGACCTCGCCGCCGCTGTTCTTGACGAACTCGACAAACGGACCTTCCTGGCTGACGGCATAAGCGTTGCTGGTGTTGTACAGCGTCGCGATCGACTTGACCTTCAGCTCGCTGACGGCGTACTCGCCGAGGATATACATCTGTACGGAGCTGCTGGGCTCGCACAGGAACATATACGGATAGGTCTCGCCGGTGTCGGGATTGGTCGTGCAGGCCTCATCCATGAAATGGCCGACGATGGGGATCTCATCCTCCGTCGCAAGCTCGACCCACGCAGAAGCGGGGTTGGACAGCGGGGGGCCGATGATGGCGCAAACGCCGATCTCGTCGACGAGCTTGCGATAGCAGGTCACGCCGATCGAAGCGTCGTTCTGGCAGTCCTCGCAATAGAGCTCTATCTGACGGCCGTTGATGCCGCCGTTTTCGTTGATGACCTTGACGGCGTATTCGGCGCCCCACTGGTTGGGCTGACCGGCAATAGCGGCGCCGCCGCTGGTATCCTGAATGCAGCCGACCTTGATGGGTTCGGTGCTCTGGGTGTCGTCCCCGGCATCGCCGGCGTCGGTGGTCGCGCAAGCGACGAACGTGAACGCCATGGCGAGAGCCAGCAGAATTGCTAACAACTTTTTCATTTCTTTTCCTCCATATTTTTTGAAAACACGCTGCGCGTGATAGCGCCGACGGAACTGTACAGAAAATATTCTCGAGGACCTTTCGGCGGACATCCGCCGTTTCCCGGCATTTTCCATACATTTCACAAGGAAGCAGGGGCTTCCTATGGTTCAATTATAGTGCGGCAGAAACATTTTTGCAATAAGCGAAAGAAAATTTACGCTTTCGTACAGAAAATTTCTGTAAAATGTGTCATTTTGACAGAAGCTCCGTGCCCCTGCGGCCACAACCGGACGCTCAGAGCCGCGCGGGAGCCGCGGATGACGGGCCCCAATTCCCGCGCCCAAGACAAAGCGGCGCCGCCATCTGCGGCGCCGCCTGCTCTGATCGGCTATTCCCCCCGCGCAAAAACGGTGTCCCGTTCGACGAAGCGCGGCTCCATGCGCATATTGAGCTCTACCGGGGCGCTGTTGTTGCTCATGTTTTCGAGCAGCAGCATCGCCGCGAGCTTCCCCGTCTCATAGGCGGGATAGCGAATGGTCGTCAGCGACGGCAGGTACACGCCCGCAAAGGGCACGTCGTCAAAGCCGATGACCGAGACGTCCTGCGGCACGCGCACGCCGCGGTTGACGAGCGTCTTTATTACGCCGAACGCAACCATGTCGTTGACGCACAGGATCGCCGTCGCGTCGCAGCGCGCCGCAAGAAACTGCAGCGCGATGTCGCAGCCCGCGTCCACCTCGTAATTCGCATCCTCCGTCTCCGACTCCGCGCCCGCCACATAGATGAGCGACGGGTCGTAGGCAATGTCCTTTTCCCGCAGCACCTCTTTGTAGCCGCGGTGGATCTCCTCGCGCGTCCAGCGCGTCAGCGGCGTCGTGGCGAAGGCGATGCGGCGGTGACCCTTGTCAAAAAAATGACGCATGGCGATGCGCGCGCCCTTGCGGGAGTCGAAATTAAGCGACGGGCAGGAGACGCCCTCGATGTGCTGGTCGAGCAGCACGAAATGCATACCGCGGTTGATGTACTTCTGCATATTGTCGATGGTGTTGCTCACAGGGGAGATGATGACGCCCTTGACCTGCCGCTCGCACAGCATCTCGAGGCACTCCGTCTCCCGCTGCTTGCTGCGCAGCGTATTGAACAGCAGCAGATTGCAGCCGCCGTCGCGGACCGAGGACTCGATGCCGAGCACCGTCTGCGGATAAAACAGGTTCGTTATGTTCGGAATGATGACGCCGACGTCGGTCGCCTTGTTCTTTCGCAGGTTCTTCGCGGCCGTGTTCGGAATATAGTTGAGCGCGCGCGCGGCCTGCTTGATGCGCTCTCGCAGCTCGCTGCTCACCGGATAATCCACGTTGTTCATTACGCGGGAAACCGTCGTCACCGAGGTTCCCGCCGCACGCGCCACGTCGTTGATGGTCGATTTTTTAGTGCCGTTCATACGCAAATCCCGTCCTCATTTACTTACCGCTTCATTATAACCGCCCCCGTGAAAGTTTTCTATACTTTTGGGTTTATTTTCTGCATATTTCCGTTTTTTACAAAAATAAAAAAGCCTTTTGTGGAATATAACATAAAAAGCGCCCGCGGACAGCGGGCGCCTTGCTTGCAGGGGTTACAGCTTTTCCAGAACAGAGACGAGCGCGTCGAGATCCGCGCTGTCAAACAGCTCCACGAGACCCGCGTCCACGCCGGCGGCGAGCTTCGGGTCGATGGGCAGGCGGCAGACGGTGCCGATGCCGTTCGCGGCGGCCGCTTCCCGCGCGCGGCTCTCGCCGAAAACCGCGTGCTCTTTGCCGCAGTCGGGGCATTTGTAATAGCTCATGTTCTCTACGAGGCCCAGCACGGGGATATCCATCATCTTTGCCATCTTGACCGCCTTTTCGACGATCATACCCACGAGCTGCTGCGGCGAGGTGACGATCACCGCGCCGTCGACGGGCAGGGACTGAAACACCGTCAGCGGTACGTCGCCCGTTCCCGGCGGCATATCGACGAACATATAGTCGATATCGCCCCAGACGATGTCGGTCCAGAACTGGCGCACCGTGCCCGCGATGATGGGACCGCGCCACAGCACGGGATCCGTCTCATTTTCTAGCAGCAGGTTGATGGACATCAGCTTGATGCCGGTCTTGCTCGCGGCGGGCAGGACGCCCCACTCGTTCTCCATCGCCTTGTCGCGCACGCCGAAGGCCTTCGGGATGGACGGGCCGGTGAGATCGGCGTCGAGGATGGCGGTCTTATAGCCCGCGCGCTGCATGAGCACGGCGAGCATCGAGGTCACGAGGCTCTTGCCGACGCCGCCCTTGCCGCTGACGACGGCGATCACGTGCTTTACGCGCGACATCTGATTGAGCGGCGCGCGCAGATCCTCCGGCGTGTTCTCCCGTTCGCCGCACGCCGACGCGCAGCTCGCGCAGTCATGGTTGCATTCTTCACTCATGGACATATTCTCCTGCTTCTTCTGAATGCGGGATCGCCTCCCGCCTTATTATACCTATTCGGTATATTTTATTATACTGCGCCGTGTGCGGATGTCAACATCTTGACTTTTACCCGGCGGCGGGGCAGAATAATCTATATAACGGCGATCACGGAGCAGCATTGTGACAAATGATGAAGAATTTTTGAAAAAGCGTTTTCTGGAGCTCGCGCGGCGCGCCGCCGCGCGGGATATCTGGACCTACAGCGAATTCCTGACGCTCGCCGAGCAGGACACGCTCGCCCGAATGCAGCGCAGTCTCGACGCGCCATGCGCGCTGTGGGGCGGCTTCGACGCGGCGGAGCGCAAGCTCGCGGCCTTCGGGGAGGAATCGCGGTGCGGTTATCCCGCCGCCTACCCGCTCGTTTATGTCGAGCTGCGCCCGAAGTCGCCGAAATTTGCCGAAGCGCTCACCCACCGGGACTACCTCGGCGCGCTGATGTCGCTCGGGATGCGCCGGGAGGTGCTGGGCGATCTGCAGCTGACCCAGACGGGCGCGTCGCTCGTATGCCTTGAAAGCGCCGCGGCGTATCTGTGTGAAAACTGCGTCAAGGCGCGGCACACGGATCTTGTCTGTGCGCAGACCGACGCGCCGGCCGCGTCGGTCGCCGCCCCTCCGGAGGTGCAATACCTCGTCGTGGCGTCTGAGCGCCTTGACGCGCTCGTCGGCGCGGTCTTTCGCCTGTCGCGCAGCGAGGCGCGCGCGCTCGTGGAGAGCGGCGTCGTTTTCGTTGACGCGCGGCTGACCGAAAGCGCTGCCTTCACGCCGACCGCGGGGAGCATCGTCTCCGTGCGCGGGCACGGTCGGTTCCTCTATGAGGGAATTGATCGGGCCACAAAAAAAGAGCGGCTTCGCGTGGGCGTGCGCATCTACGGGTAGAACGCGTGATTCTTCTTCTTTAAATATGATATAATAACAACAGAGAGTCCCGGCGCTGCCGCCGGAGAAAGAGGCTTTATGGCATCCGTACGGGGAACCGCGATGCGCGCGCAGATCCGTCTTCTGCGCCCGCTTTTAAAAAATTTTGATATCGAAGCCGAGCGCAAGGGACAGGACGCGATCGGTGCGCTTGGCGCGGGCGTGCTCGCGGGCCGTGTGGAATACCGCCCCGAGTCCTTTGAGAATTTCTCCGCGGAGTGGGCGATCCCAGCCTCCGGTGCAAAACGCGCGATCCTGTATCTGCACGGCGGCGCCTACGTCGCCGGCTCGCTGCCCTATGCGAAGGGCTTCGGCGGTATCCTCGCGGATCTCACCGGCCGCAGCGCGCTGTGCATCGGCTACCGTCTAGCGCCCGAGCACCCCTTCCCCGCCGCGCTCGACGACGCGCTCGAAGCGTATGAGCGGGTGCTGGAGAAATACGCGCCGCGCGATATCGCCGTCATCGGCGAGTCGGCGGGCGGCGGATTGATCTTCTGCCTTATGCAGGCGCTCAAGCAGAAAAAGCTGCCGCTGCCATCCGGCATCGTCGCCTTGTCGCCGTGGGCGGATCTCAGCTGCTGCTACCCGAGCTACGTCACCAACGCCGAGCGGGACCCGTCGCTGTTCGAGAGCTGGCTGCGCGCGTGCGCGAAGCACTATGCGGGAAACGACGTGAAAAACCCGCTCGTGTCGCCTGTGTACGGAGATCTGTCGCAGCTGCCGCCGACGCTTATTTTCGCGGGCAGCTACGAGCTGCTCATGGACGACACGGTGATCCTCGCGAACAAGCTGCGCGCCGAGGGCGTACGGTGTGAATATCATATTTCACAGGGAATGTGGCACGTCTATGTGCTGTTCGGCATCCCTGAGGCGCGCCGCGCCCTGACCCGCATCCGCGATTTTTTGAACAGGCAGTGTGAACGCGCAGATGAATGAGCACAGGAACGATCCGAAGTGGTATAAGCTCGACAATGCGGCAAAAATTTATCCGGCGGCGCGCTCGCGCAGCTGGGCGGCGATGTTCCGTGTATCCGCGACGCTCACCGAGCCCGTCGACCCCGACTGTCTCGCGCAGGCGCTGCGCCGCACGGCGGCGCGCTTTCCCGGCTTTTCGCTGCGTCTGCGGCCGGGCCTTTTTTGGTATTATCTCGAAAAGGTGGACGATATCCCCCCTGTCGAGCAGGACGTTGCGAATCCCTGCGCGAGCATCCGTCTGCGGGAGAACGGCGGCCTCATGTACCGCGTGCGTTATCACGACAACCGCGTCGCGCTCGAGGTCTTCCATGTGCTGACCGACGGCACGGGCGGCATGACCTTTCTGCGCACGCTCGTGGCGGAATATCTCACGCTGCGCTACGGCGCGGACATTCCCCGCAGCGCCGGGATCCTTGATTGCACAAAGCCGCCCGCCGCAGGCGAGCTGGAGGATTCCTTCGCGAAGTATGCCCGCAGCGAGACGCTCAAGCGCGGCGAAGCGGCGGCCTACCGCCCGCGCGGAACGTCGATCGACCGCAATCTCATCAGCATCGTCACCGGTATCCTGCCTGCGGGCGCAGTGCGTGCGAAGGCGAAAGCCTGCGGCGTGTCCGTTACGGAATATCTCACGTCCGCGCTCATCATGGCGGTATACGACGTCGAGCAAAACGAGATCTCCGCGCGCCGGCGGCGCATGCCCGTCAAGGTCTGTGTGCCGGTCAACCTGCGCAAATTTTACGGCAGCAGCACGCTGCGCAATTTTTCCTCCTTCGTCAACCCCGGCATCGATCCGCGCTTCGGCCGATACACCTTTGCGGAGGTGCTGCGGCAGGTTAAATCCTTTATGGGGCTCGAGACGAGCGAAAAGATGATGAACGCGCGTATGTCGACCAACGTCGTCACCGAGCGCAACGCGTTTCTGCGCGCGACGCCGCTGTTTTTGAAAAATCCGACGATGCGTCTGGCCTTTCGCCTCAACGGCGACCGCACCTCCTCGACGACGATCTCCAACCTCGGCAGCGTAGCGCTGCCGCCCGCGATGGCGCAGTATGTGACGCGGCTCGACTTTATGCTCGGCACGCTCAAGTACAATCCCGTCGCGTGCGCTGTCGTCAGCTACAACGACACGATGTGCATCAACTTCACCCGCGCCATCACCGAAGCGGGCATCGAACGCGGCTTCTTCACCTTTCTTGTGAAGCAGGGCATCCCGGTGAAAATCGAAAGCAACAGGAGCTACGACTGATGTCTTATTGCGTGAACTGCGGCGTGGAGCTCGCCGCCTCCGAAAAGGAATGCCCGCTGTGCGGCACCGAGGTCGTCAACCCCAACGTCCGCTGGAAGGACGACGCGCGCAGACCCTACCCGTCGCGCGTCGACGCTGTCGTGCGCAAGGTCAACCGCAAATTCGTGGTGCTGCTCATCTGCGCGCTGATGGCCATTCCGATCGTTATCCCGGTGCTGACCGACTTATTGTTCAACGGCGGCGTCACCTGGTCCGCCTATGTCGTGGGCGCGGACGTCTGCCTGTTTTTTCTGTGCGTGTTCCCGTTTTTATACGAGGTGCCACGGCCGTATTTGTATCTTGCCCTCGACACGGCGGTGCTCACCGGCTATATCGCGCTCATCGCCTATAATTCCGGCGGGGTCTGGTTCTGGACGCTCGGTATGCCGCTGACGCTGTGCGTCTGCTGCACCGTATCGGCGTTCATCTATGTCATCCGCCGCAGCCGGCTGTCCGGTCTGAGAAAGGCGGCGATCCTGTTCGGCGTCGCCGCGGCGGCCTGCCTCGTCATCGACTTCTTCGTCAGCCGCTTTGTCGGCGCGCGGCTGCCCGTGCTGTGGTCGCTGTTCGTCGTGGCGGCGAACATCGTCTTTGCATCCATCATGCTTCTCCTCGACAAGCGCAAGGAGCTGCGCAACGAGATCCTGCGGCGGCTGTTTATCTGAATTTCTCCCCCTGACCATCGGCAGGGCGCCACCCTTCGGCGGCGCCCTGCTTTTTTATATGTTCAGTATGTTCAGGTGAGCCAGAAACCCAACGCGTCCCCGGCCGCCGTGAGCGCTTTTGTGCTCTCGTCCGAATCGCGGCGGCTAAAGCCGCCCCCTCCGCGCGTCGCGCTCAGAGCCGCTGCGTGCGAAGCGCATCCATATAGGTCTCAAGTCCGGGAAACGCCTTCGGCACGGTCAGCTTTCTGTCCCGTCCCGCCGCATCTTTGTAGCCGACGACCCAGCAGTCGCGCTTCTCCGAAAGCAGCACCGCGTCGTTGAAGGTCTGTCGCCCGACGCCCCCCGCGAGCCGCTGACAGTACAGCACGCCCGCGTCTGTGACGGCATAGCTCATGCTGCGCGCAGCGGTATAGGGGCGGCAGCGCACGCAGAACCAGACAAGCAGCGCAATGAGCGCCGCCCAGCCGCCGAACACGACGGCGAGCGTCGCGCCGATGGGCAGTCCCAGCACGCCGTCGGCGACATAGGCCCCCATCACCGTGTAAACAAGCAGCAGCGCCGCAAATAAAAGCGCGGCGGCGACTATGCGGCCCGTGCGCACGGCGCGGTTGGCCTTCGCCGCGGCCGCGTCATACCGATAGACCTGCGCGTTCACGGCCGGTTCCGGCTGTGCTTGTGTCTGCGCCGCGGCGTTGCTCACGGGCGCCGCGGGCGGTCCGAACAGCGAATCGTCCACCGCGAGCGCGGGCGACGGCGTATCGTCGTACTCCCCGCGCGCAAGCTTCTTTCCCGCTGCGGCCGCCGCGATGATCTGCCACAGCACAAGCGCGTGGAACAGCGCGGTGAGGATAAAGGCGGGATCGAATGTGTAAGCAAAGAAGAAATAAAGCATATATACGGTGTCCAGCGCGAACAGCGCGCCCGCGGTCTTCATCCACACGCTGCGCCCGTCAGCCGAGAGCAGCCAGCACAAAACGTACAGCGCCACGGGAAAAACGCAGCACAGGAGAATGCACGCGAGCTTCGGCATACCGAGATACCCGTAATCCGCCCAGGAGGCCGCCACGTAGGGGAAAAAGGCGGTGAACAAAAAGGACCATGTCGAGCCTGCGAGCGCGAGCACCGCGTTGACGGCCGTAAAGATCGCCATGCCGATAAGGCCCTTGCGCCCGCCCTCATAAACCGTCTCCAGCTGTTGTTTCGTCTGCATTTTTTCCCTCCGCCGCATTTTTTCTCTTTTTATTATACAGAATGCGTCGGAATTGTAAACAACTTGACACGCGCGGCGACGGCGTGCTATTTTATAGATAATTAAAGGTATACGAGGTAGTTTTTGGAGTCGGTTCTGTAAAAAGCGTCCATTTGCACGGCAAGCGAAAGCGGCGATATCTGCCGCTGTGTTTGTTGTGCTGTCGTTTTTTTGCGGGACCGCGCCGATTCGAAAGAAAACGGGGCGCGGAACGTGTTCCGTTTATTTTTATGTCATTTTATACTATTTGTAATAAGGAGCTCTCTATGAACTACCCGATCAGTGAAAAATATACCGACCCGAAATTTCAGACGATGATGATGGGACCCAATCCGCTCAAGCTGCAGGAGGAGCTGCTGCGCGGGCACGGACTGCCCGCGGGCGCGCGGGTGCTCGACCTCGGCAGCGGGCAGGGCCTCACCTCCGCCGTGCTTGCAAAAGAGTACGGCTTCCATGTTTACGCCGCGGATCTGTGGAGCGATCCCGAAGACAACCGGCGCTTTTTTGCGTCGCTTGGACTCACGGACGCGCAGATCGAGCCCGTCCGCGCCGACGCGACGTCGCTGCCCTTCGAGCGCGACTTCTTCGACGCCGTCGTCTGCACCGACGCCTACAACTACTTTGGGCGCGACGCGGCCTTCCTCGACGAAAAGCTGCTGCCGTTTGTGCGGCGCGGCGGCCGCGTTTTTATCGCTGTGCCCGGGATGAAGAAGGATCTGCACGACGCGCTTCCGCCTGCGCTGCTGCTGTCCTGGACGCCCGAGCAGCTCGACTATATTCACGACGCCGCCTATTGGCGCGCGCTGTTTTCGCAGGCGGCCGGCGCCGGGATCGGGCGCGTGGAGGAGATGCAGATCAACGAGGAGGCCTGGGCGGACTGGGTCGCGTGCGACAACGACTATGCGCGCGGCGACAAAAAATCGATCGACGCGGGCGCCTGCCGCTATCTGAATTTTATCGCCGCGGAGCTGCGCAGGAGATAATGTGCGCTGCGCGGCAGGCGCGGCGCGCCGTATTTGCGCAAGGATTTTATCGCTTTTATGTATCAAACCGATAAATCGCCGCGGCATTTTTTCGTGCAACTCTATAAAATCATCCGCCGCGCGTTGACTTCACCGCTTCCCTGTGCAATAATAGCTTCAATCTCACGGAAGGTCGTTTTCCGAAATGATGAATACGGTGTTTACCCTCATCATACGTCTGCTTGCGGTCATTCTTGTTCTTGTACGAATCGAAATGGCTGAGCATTGCGGCGGGAAAATTGCCCTCTAAAGTCGATTGATAATGAAATCAGTCGGTCTTCGGCAATTGCCGTAGACCGGCTTTTTTTATAAAAAGAATATGGAGGAAAAGAAAAAATGAAGATGAAAAAATTTGCGGCGCTCGTCGCGGTGCTCGCGCTGTGCCTGACCGTCTTCGCCGGCTGCTCCGGCGGTGCGGTGAGCGACGGCGACACGGCGGCGCAGACGATCAAGATCGGCTTTATCGGCCCGCTGACCGGCGGGACCGCGCAATACGGCAACGCCGTTTACAACGGCGCAAAGCTGTATTTTGACAAGGTGAACGCCGAGGGCGGCGTCAACGGGATGCAGATCGAATACATCCCGATGGACAGCGAGGGCGACGCCGCAAAGGCCGTCAACGCCTACAGCCGTCTGGTCGACCAGGAGGGCGTCTGCGCCATCGTCGGACCCGTGCTGACGGGCGAGACCGTCGCCGTCGCCGAGGAAGCGGCCGCCGACGGCATCCCGATGGTCACGGCGTCCGCCACGGGGGACACCATCACCGACATCGGCGACACGCTGTTCCGCACCTGCTTCAAGGATTCCTTCCAGGGAACCAAGATGGCGGACTACATGAGCGAGGTGCTCGGCTATACGAAGGTCGCGGCGCTGTACAACAACGCCGACGCCTACAGCAAGGGCCTGTTCGAGGCATTCAAGGCGGAGTGCACCGCCGTCGGCATCGAGATCGTCGCGGAGGAGAGCTTTGCGACCGGCGACACCGACTTCAAAGCGCAGCTGACCAATATCACGGCGGCGGCCCCCGAGGCGCTGTACTTCCCGTGCTACTATGCGGACTGCTACATGGCGGCCTCGCAGGCAAAGGAGATCGGCCTTGACGTGCCCTTCCTCGGCGGCGACGGCTTTGACGGTCTGTGCGGCATCGAGGATGTCGATCCGACCATCATCGAGGGCTTCGTCTTCTCCGCCCACTTTGCGTCCGACGCGGGCAGCGACGCCGTCAAGGCGGTCGCGGCGGATTACAAGAGCCAGTTCAGCGTCGAGCCGCTGGGCTTCAGCTATCTCGCGTACGACGCGGCGATGGTCATCGTGAGCGCCATTGAGACGGCGGGCTCCACCGAATGGGCGGACATCGTCGCGGCGATGAAGACGACCGATATGGACTGCCTGACGGGCCATTATACCTTTGATGCGGACAACAACCCCATCAAGCAGTGCGCCATGACAAAGATCGAGAACGGCGAATACGTTTTCGACCAGATGTTCTAAATCCGGGCTTTGCCGAAGGGGCGGGCGACCGCCCCTTCGGAATGCTGAACAGAGGGCAACAGGCGACTGTCGTCCGCTGTTCAGCATTGCGTTTATCTGAGGAGTAAGGAAGTGTTCGTTTGAATTTCATTTATCATCTGCTCAACGGCATCCATGTCGGCAGCATCTACGCGCTTGTGGCGCTGGGCTACAGCATGGTCTACGGCATCGTCAAGCTCATCAATTTCGCGCACGGCGACATCATCATGGTCGGCGCGTACGTCTCCTGGTTCATCATCGCCGCAAAGGGCCTGCCCGTCTGGGTCGGCGTCCTGTCCGCGGTCGCGTTCTGTATGCTGCTGGGCATGACGATCGAAAAGGTCGCCTACAAGCCGCTGCGGAAATCCGCGCGCATCTCGCTGCTCATCACCGCCATCGGCATCAGCCTTCTGCTGCAAAATCTCGCGCAGAAGGTCTTCACCTCGACGCCGAAGACCTATCCGTCCTTTCTCACAGGCGGCGTCATGCTCGGCGGGCGTCAGATCTCGACGACGACGTTCGTCACCATCGGCGTTTCAGTCCTGCTGATGGTCGCGCTCACGCTGTTTGTCAGCAAGACGCGCATGGGCAAGGCGATGCGCGCCGTGTCGGAGGACACGCAGGCGGCGCAGCTCATGGGCATCAATATCAACAACACGATCTCGGTGACCTTTGCCATCGGCTCGGGCCTCGCGGCGGTCGCGGCGGTGCTGTATTGCTGCTCCTACCCGCAGGTGTCGCCGACGATGGGCTCGATGCTCGGGCTGCGCGCGTTCGTCGCCGCGGTGCTCGGCGGCATCGGCTCCATCCCGGGCGCGGCGATCGGCGGTCTCGTCATCGGCATCGCCGAAGCGCTCACGAAGGGCTATATCAGCTCCTCGCTCGCCGACGCCATCGTGTTCGGCATCCTGATCATCACGCTGCTGTTCAAGCCCACGGGCATCTTCGGGCACACGGCGGCGGAGAAGGTTTGAGGTGGGCGGCATGAAAAAAGATCGCGTCTCGACCCCCGTCAAATATATCGTAAACGCCGCCGTGGTGCTGGCGCTGTACCTCGTGCTCAACGCCCTCATCGGCAGCGGCGTCATCGGCCGGTATTACGCAAAGATCATCAACCTTGCGTGCGTTTATATCGTCGCAGCGGTGAGCCTCAACCTCACCTGCGGCTTTCTCGGCCAGCTGCCGCTCGGTCACGCGGGCTTTATGGCCATCGGCGCGTACACCTCGGCGCTCATCACCAAAGCGGTCGTGCTGCCCGGCGGTGAGAACGTCACTTTCTTTGTCGCGCTGCTCGCGGGCGGGCTGCTCGCGGCGGTCTTCGGCGTGCTCATCGGTCTGCCTGCGCTGCGGCTCAAGGGCGATTACCTTGCGATCATCACCCTCGGCTTCGGCGAGATTATCCGCGTCGTCATCCAAAATCTGAGCTTTACGGGCGGCGCGATGGGCCTGCAGGGAATCCCGCGCTACACGAGCTTTTCGTGGTGCTTCTTCTGGGTCGCCGTCACGATCTTCGTGACCTTCACCCTCATCCGCTCCCGCCAGGGCCGCGCCATCCTCTCCATCCGCGAGGACGAGATCGCCGCCGAGAGCTGCGGCATCCCCACGACCTATTTCAAAACGCTCGCGTTCACGGTCGCCGCTTTCTTCGGCGGCATCTCCGGCGGCCTGCTCGCGCACCACGTCGCCTTCATCGGCCCGAGCGATTTCAACTTCATGGCGTCCATCGAGATCCTCGTCATGGTCGTGCTCGGCGGCATGGGCTCCATCGCGGGCTCCGTGATCGCTGCCGGCGCGCTGACGGTGCTGCCCGAGCTGCTGCGCGCATTTTCCGACTGGCGCATGGTCATCTACTCGGTGCTGCTCGTCGTCGTCATGATCTTCAAGCCGTCCGGACTCATGGGGCACCGCGAGTTTTCGCTCGGCAAGGCGATGGACGGCGCGCTCGGCGCGCTGCGCCGCAGCCGGAAGGAGGAGGGCACACACAATGACTGAGAAAAATACCGCCCGCCTCGTCAAGGCGCCGAATCCTCCGTTTTATCTCAAAAAAGACGATCTGAACAAGTCCCCCATCCTCGAGGTCAACCACCTCGGCGTCGATTTCGGCGGTCTGACAGCCGTGGAGGATTTCAATCTCATGATCGGCCGCACCGAGATCGCCGGGCTCATCGGCCCGAACGGCGCGGGCAAAACGACCGTGTTCAATCTGCTGACCAACGTCTACGCCCCGACGCGGGGCAGCATCCTGCTCGACGGCATTGACACGAAGGGCAAGCCGACGCGCGCGCTGTGCCGCATGGGCATCGGCCGCACCTTCCAGAACATACGCCTGTTTAAAAACCTGTCGGTGCTCGACAACGTGAAGATCGGGCTGCACGACGAGATGGACTACAAGCTGCCCGAGGCGATCCTTCGTCTGCCGCGCTACTGGCGCGGCGAGCGCATCGCGACCGAGCGCGCGCTCGAGCTGCTGTCGGTGTTCGATATGCAGGATCTCGCGGACGCCGAGGCCGGCAGTCTGCCGGACGGCGCGCAGCGCCGTCTTGAGATCGTGCGGGCGCTCGCGACCAACCCGAGCCTGCTGCTGCTCGACGAGCCGGCGGCGGGCATGAATCCGTCGGAGACTGCGGAGCTGATGGAAAATATCCGCAAGATCCGCGACACCTTCAAAATTGCGATCATCCTCATTGAACACGACATGAACCTCGTCATGGGTGTGTGCGACGGCATCGTCGTGCTCAACTACGGCAGGATCATCG
>JAYFQJ010000101.1:0-22505 GCA_034927165.1 Oscillospiraceae bacterium | reverse complement strand
CGCCGATCGGAGAGATGACCGCCGCCGTGCCGGTGCCGAAGGCCTCCTCGAACTTTCCGTCCGCATAGGCCTTCTCAAGGTCGTCGACCGAGATGCGGCACTCCCGCACGGGCAGACCCCAGCTTTTCAGCAGCTCGATGGAGCTTTTGCGGGTGATGCCGGGCAGGATGCTGCCGACCTCCAGCGTCGGGGTGAGGATCTCGCCGCCGATCTTGAAGAAGACGTTCATCGCGCCGACTTCCTCGATGTACTTGCGCTCCACGCCGTCCAGCCACAGCACCTGCGAATAATTTTCGCCGTTTGCGACCTCCTGCGCCTTGAGCGACGCGGCGTAGTTTCCGCCGGTCTTCGCCATGCCCATACCGCCGCGCACCGCGCGGACGTACTTTGTCTCGATGTAGATCTTGACGGGGTTGAGCCCCTCTTTATAATACGCGCCGACAGGCGAAAGAATGATGATAAACAGATAATTCTTCGCCGTATGGACGCCCAGCTGCGCGTCGGTCGCAAAAATGAACGGCCGGATGTACAGCGAGCAGCCCTCGCGGTGCGGCACCCAGCGCTCCTCGAGCCGGACGAGCTGCTTTAACGCGTCGAGCGCGAACGTCTCGTCGATGGGCGGGATGCACAGCCGCTCGTTGCTGTTGTTGAGCCGCTTGAAGTTCTCGGTCGGGCGGAAAAGTTGAACGGAGCCGTCCGTCGTGCGGTAGGCCTTCATGCCCTCGAAGACCTCCTGCCCGTAATGCAGCACCATCGCGGCCGGATCGAGTTCAATGGGACCGTACGGGACGATGCGCGCATCGTGCCACCCCTGGCCGTCGGTATAGTTCATGACGAACATGTGATCCGTAAAAATACTTCCAAAGCCGAGTTTGCTTTCATCTGTCGGCAGCGGCTTGAGCGCGCAGGCCCTTTGAATCGTCAGTTCCATTGCTTTCTCTCTCTCCCTATTGTATTATGTTTATTAGTATTATAATACCCGATTTCGACGTGTCAAGGTTGCCCCTTGCAGGTTTTTTCAAAAAAAGAGCCGAAAGAGTTTCATTTACAGGCAAAAAACAATATAATGGAATAAAAAGTTTACAGACAGCAAGGAGCTTCGTATGACCTGCGACGTCGCATCACTCTTGAAAAAAATACACCGTATCCATTTTGTCGGCATCGGCGGGTCGGGGATGTTCCCGCTCGTCGAGATCCTGCTCGCCGAGGGTTATACGATCACCGGAAGCGACAACAACGAAAGCAGCATCGTTGCGCTCGAGCGGAAGCACGGCATCACCGTGCATATCGGCCACGACGCGAAAAACGTCGGTGACGCCGAGGCGCTCGTCGTGACGGCCGCGCTGCTCGCGGGCAACCCGGAAGTCGAATATGCGCAAGCGCACAACATTCCCATCATTCCGCGTGCGGAGCTGCTGGGCTGGGCGACCTCGATCTATAAAAGCGCCGTATGCGTGAGCGGTACCCACGGCAAGACGACGACGACCTCCATGCTGACGTCGGTCTTTCTCGAAGCGGGGCTCGACCCCGGCGCCGTCATCGGCGGCAAGCTGCCCCGCATCGGCGGCTACGGGCGGCGCGGCGGCGACGCGCTCATGGTGTGCGAGGCGTGCGAATTTAAGGATACATTCCTTCATCTGACTCCCGATTATGCCGTTCTGCTCAATGTCGACGCCGACCATCTCGACTATTTCGGCACGCTCGACGGCGTCAAGGCTTCCTTTCGCAAATTCGCCGGCATGGCGCGCACGGCGGTCGTCGCAAACGCAGACGACAAAAATACCCGCGATACGCTCGCGGGGCTCGATAAAAAGATATACTGGTTCGGCGAGGGCGACGGCTGCGACTTTTGCATCCGCAATGTCGCAAACTATGCCCGCGCTTTCTATTCCTTTGAGCTTTACGACACGGCGAGCAAGCGGAGCACGGGCGTTTTTAAGCTGTCCGTCCCGGGCCGCCAGAATGTGTACGACGCGGCGGCGGCGGTCGTTTGCGCGCTGCTCAAGGGCGTCGATGCGCGGGACATCCACAGAGGGCTCGAGAGCTTTCGCGGCGCGGCGCGGCGGTTCGAGTTCCTCGGCGAATACGGCGGCGTTACCTTCGCGGACGACTATGCCCATCATCCGACCGAGCTCGCCGTCACGCTCGACGCGGCGCAGCAGATGGGCTACGACCGCGTGATCGCTGTCTTTCAGCCCTTCACCTTCTCCCGCACGAAGCTGCTGCTGCACGATTTTGCGGCGGCGCTCAGGAAGGCGGACGTCGTCGTGCTGACGGCGATCATGGGCTCGCGCGAGGTGAACACCTTCGGCATCACGACAGCGGACCTTGCGGCGGAGATCCCCGGCAGCGTCTGGTTTGAGACCTTTGGCGAGGTCGTCGAGCATTGTATGTCCATTGCCCGCAGCGGCGATCTGATCCTCACACTCGGCTGCGGAGACATCTATAAAGCGGCAAACAGGATGGTGGAACTATGCAGGAACAAATCGCAGCAATAGCGGAGCTCTTCCGGGACGAGGCGCCCGCGTCGGTCCGCGCGTTCGGGCGCGGACGGGTCAACGACACCTATCTCGCGCAGTATGCGGGCGGGAACACCGTGCTGCTGCAGAAGATCAACACCGCGATGTTCAAAAATCCGGTCGAGCTGACCGTCAACGCGGTGTATATCAGCAACTATCTGCTGCGCGACGGCGGCACAAACGCGCCGCGTTATCTCACGGCGGATACCAATAAATACCTCGTGACAGAGAATGGAAACTACTGGCGCGCTTACGAATTCATCGCGGGCGCGCACACGCCGAAGCTGTCCGCCGGTGACGAGGAGATCGAAGAATTCGGTCGGGCGCTCGGAGATTTTCATGCCCGCACCGCGGATTTTCCCGCGGACAAGCTCTATTTTACGATCCCCGATTACCACAATACGCCGGCGCGCTACCTCGATTTTCAGCAAGCGGCGCAAGCGGCGTCCTCCAAGCTGCTGACGACGGCCCGCGGCGAGATCATCTTTGCGGAAAAGCGCAAGGTGAGCTGCTCGCTGCTGTTCGGGATGGATCTGCCCGCGCGGGTGACGCATAACGACGCGCGGCTCGAAAACGTCCTGTTTGACGACGGCAGCGGAAAGGCCGTGTGCATGATCGACTACGATATGCTCATGCCCGGCGTCTACGCGTTCGACTTCGGGGACGCGGTGCGCAGCGTATGCTTTGACTGTGACGCGGACGAGCGCGACTTGTCTAAAATTCAATTTGACCCAAAACGCTTCGAGGCGTTTACGAGGGGCTATTTGTCGCGGGTGCTTCCCGAGCTTGTCGGCGACGAGCTCAAATCTCTCATCATGGGCGTGCGCATGATGGCGTTTGAGATGGGGCTGTGCTATCTCACTGATTTTCTCAGCGGCAACGTGAACTTCCCGGCGCTGTCCCCGCTGCACAATCTCGTGCGCGCGCGCGTCGCGTTCACCCAATGCTCGCTCGCCGAAACAAATTACAAGCAGATGGCGCAGATCCTGATCCGATGCGCAAAGAAGATATCCGAATAGCAAAAGCGCCGGCTGACAGCCGGCGCTTTTCAGTACGGCACAAAATCGCGTCTCACATGATATCGCCGGACAAGCCGAAGCTGACGGACAGGGCCTCGTTGATCCTGTCCATGGCGTTTTCATTCACCGCTCCCATGCGTTCGCGCAGCCGCCGTTTATCGATGGTGCGGATCTGCTCAAGCAGCACGATGCTGTCCTTTGTCAGACCGCATTCCCCCGCGTGCAGCTTGATATGCGTCGGCAGGTCGGTCTTGTCGTTCTTGCTGGTGATGGCGGCGGCGATGACGGTCGGGCTGTAGCGGTTGCCGACGTCGTTCTGCACGATGAGCACCGGCCGCACGCCGCCCTGCTCCGACCCCACGACGGGACTGAGGTCGGCGTAAAACACCTCGCCTCTTCTGATGTTCACTCTTCATCAACTCCGCATATTGGTTTCGCTTTTATTGTTGCCAATCTGCGGTAGCTTAAAACGTCGAACAAGGACAACTCAAAATTTTTTTATTCGCCCGCGTCAAATCCGGTGACCTTGAGATGCAGATCCGCCGCCGGGATGTCGATGGCTTTGACGGCTCCCGCGTAAGCCGTCACGATTTCCCCTTGCAGAAATGTGTACACCGTATCCCCGTTTTCCTGTGTCTGCGCGGTCGCTTTCCCCGCGTCCGCAGCGGAGAAAAGCGCGCTCAGCGCCCGCGCGGGGTTCTTATCGGGGAGATCCGCGAGCGCGCCTTCGCTTTGTATCCCCTGCAGCGTCATGAGCGCCCGCCCGCCGCTGACGGCAACGGTGAATCCGGCGATGCTGTCGGGGGAGGTGAAGGTCAGCGAAAAGCTCTGTGCGTCGGCGCGCTCCAGGTACAGCGAGCCCGTCAGCTCTCCGTCGGTATAATCGGCGCTGAGCGCGAACGGCGCCCGAAATATATTTTCCGGCGGTGCGGGCGCGCGCCCGCCGTATGTGCATGCGCCCAGCAGCGCAAAAAGCAGAAGAACAGCCCCCCCGCACGCGCCGTACAGCATACGGCGGACGACACCTGGTCTGTTCCTCTTTTTTGCGGACAGGTTCTGCAATGCGTTCAGCTCTTTTCGTCAGCTTAAGAGCTCCGCGACGGCGGCCGGCAGTAAATCCGCGACGCGGCTGGGCGTCATGGCGTGCTGCGGCAGGGTCTGCGCGCATAAATCAGCGGCGCGGGAATGGACGTACACGCCGAGCAGCGCCGCGCTGCGCGCGCCAAGCCCCATCGCCGCGAAGGACGCGATCGCGCCGCACAGCAGATCCCCGCTGCCCCCCTTGGCAAGACCCGCATTGCCCAGCGTGTTGACGAACGTCTCGCCGTCCGGCAGCGCCACAACGGTCCGGTCGCTCTTCAGCGCGACCGCGCAGCCGCTTTCGGCGGCGTACCGCGCCGCGCACGCGGCGCGGTCAGCGGCGACTGCCGCCGCGGTCGCGCCCGTCAGCCGTGCAAATTCACCGATATGGGGCGTGAGAACGACCTCCCGTCCCGCAAGCTCTTTGCGTAATTCTATGTGGGATGCGAGCAGATTTATTCCGTCCGCGTCCAGAATGAGGGGACAATCGGTCGTCTCCAGTACAAAGCGCAGATTGAAAAGCGCCTGCTCGCTCTGCGACAGTCCGCAGCCCGCAGCGACCGCCGTCGCGCCGCGCAGCGCCTCGGCGAAGGCGTCGCGGTCGTCCCGCGTATCGAGAAGGATCGCCTCCGGGACGTTGGCCGCTACGGCGGCGAGCGTCTTCTCCGTCGACGCGACCGAGATGAGTCCCGTGCCGCACGCAAGCGCCCCGCGCACGCAAAGCGTCGCGGCGCCGCGGTAGCGATCGCATCCCGCGAGGATCACAAGCCGCCCGAAGGTGCCTTTGTGCGAATGCTGCTCCCGCGCGGGCAGCAGACCGCGCACGGCGCTGAGATCGAGCTGTTTTTCTGTCATGCCTCTTCCTCCAACACAACGTTCGCGAGCGCATACACCCCCGTGTTTGTCAGCGCGACGAACGCGCGCAGACGCCTGCTGCGAAGGATCTCCGCCGCCGCGCCGTCCAGTTCAAAATAGGGCTTGCCGAGCGCGTCGCGCAGTACGGAAACCTCGCGCAGGGAAAAGCCGCGCACCCCGGTGCCAAGCGCTTTACCGAGCGCTTCCTTTGCGGCGAAGCAGCCCGCAAGCTTGACCGCGTCGCCGCCGAACGCCGCGCGTTCCTTTTCGGAATACACAAAGCAGGCAAACCTCCCCTGCGAAAGACTGCGCCGAATGCGGCGGATCTCGATCATATCGTTGCCGATCCCGTAGATCATATTTCGTTCCCCCTGCCCGACTGCGCGTCTTTGATTTTATTTGATTATAGCACAGCGCGCCGGCGATTGGTATGCATGCGGGGAACAGTTCCCCTCATGGATCTGCCGCCGCCTTTGGCCGCCGCCGGGAGGGTTCCCGAAAATTCGCGCCGCCTCTTGCAAGCGTGAGAAAAAGATGCTATTATAAATTAATCGAAACGCGATGAACGGGAAAAGTACCGTTGTTTGCCCCCAGCACAGAGACGACCGCCCAGGCTGCAAGCGGTCGGACGGGTCGGCAGAGAACGCGAAGTTCGCCCGCGAGCGGCGCGCCTCAAAGGCAACGAGTAGGGTGCGACGGCCTGCCGCCGTTAAGGGGCATGAGAGTGTTGGCTCAAAGCTGAAATCAGGGTGGTACCGCGGAGCATGGCTTCGTCCCTCTTATGGGGCGGAGCTTTTTTGTTTGGAATTTTTCTGAAGCTTATGCGCTCTGAGGTGACAGCATATGCCCCGTTCCCTTTCAGGCGTCCGGCGCGCGCTATAATGCGCGGCCTTCCGCTCACCCGCTTCGATTCCGAAATAGACCTGTGTCAGATCCAATAATGTTTTTGAGGTGATAGATTATGAAAGAGCTTCTCAACTCCATTCGGGAAAACGCCGAAGCCCTCATCGCCGGCGCGCAGGACACCGCCGCCATCGAGGAGCTGCGCGTGCGCTTTCTCGGGAAAAAGGGCGAGCTGACGGCTATTCTCAAACAGATGGGCTCGCTGTCCGCCGAGGAACGCCCGAAGATGGGACAGCTCGCGAACGAGGTGCGCGCATCCATCGAGAACAGCATCGGCGCCCGTGCGGCAACGCTCGCGGACTCGGCGCTCAGCCTAAGGCTCAGGGCGGAGACGCTCGACGTCACGCTGCCCGGCAGGGAGCCCGTCGTCGGGCGCCGGCATCCGCTCAATCTCGTGCTCGACGAGATCAAGGAGATCTTTCTCGGCATGGGGTTCGATCTCGCGGAGGGCCCGGAGGTCGAGCTGGACCACTACAATTTTGAAATGCTCAACATCCCGAAGGGACATCCCTCCCGCGATACGCAGGACACCTTCTACATCAACGACAAGGTGCTGCTTCGCACACAGACGTCGCCCGTACAAGTCCGCACCATGCTGTCGCAGAAGCCGCCCATCCGCATCATTTCCCCGGGGCGCGTTTATCGCTCCGATGCCGTTGACGCGACGCATTCCCCTATCTTCCACCAGATCGAGGGGCTCGTGGTCGACAAGGGCATCACGATGTCCGACCTGAAGGGAACGCTCGACATCTTTGCGAAAAAGCTGTACGGCGACGACATCACGACCCGTTTTCGCCCGCATCACTTTCCCTTCACGGAGCCATCCGCAGAGATGGACGCGACCTGCTTCGCGTGCAAGGGCTCGGGCTGCCGGCTTTGCAAGGGCGAGGGCTATATCGAGATCCTCGGCTGCGGCATGGTGCATCCGAAGGTGCTCGAAAACTGCGGGATAGACCCGGACGTTTATTCCGGCTTCGCGTTCGGCATGGGGCTGGACCGCGTCGTCATGATGCGCTACGGCATCGACGACCTGCGCTTGCTGTTCGAGAACGATATGCGCTTCCTGTCGCAGTTTTAACGGAGGGTTGAAAAATGAATTTACCGATGAAATGGCTCAATGACTATACAACGATCGACGTTCCCTCCCGCGAGTTTTCCCACCGCATGACCATGACGGGAAGCAAGGTGGAGGGCTGGACGTCTGAGGCGGACGCTGTCAAAAACGTCGTGACGGCGCGGGTCGTCTCGATGGAGCGCCACCCCGACAGCGATCATCTGTGGGTTTGCCAGACCGACGCGGGCGCCGCGGGCGCGCCGCAGATCGTCACAGGCGCGCAGAACGTATCCGTGGGCGACATTGTTCCGCTCGCGCTTGACGGCTCGATGCTGCCCGGCGGCAAGGAGATCCGCGCGGGCAAGCTGCGCGGCGTGGAGAGCAGCGGCATGCTGTGCTCGCTTGGCGAGCTGGGGCTCACCGTCCACGATTTTCCCGACTGCATCGAAAACGGAATCATGATCCTGCCGGGAGATACGCCCGTCGGCGAGGACATCACAAGGATACTCGGGCTCGACGACGTCGTGTTCGAATTTGAGATCACCTCCAACCGCCCCGACTGTATGTGCGTGACGGGACTCGCGCGCGAGGCCGCCGCGACCTTCGGCACGCAGCTCATCATCCCGCAGCCGAAGGTGACCAAGACGCACGGCGACGTCGCCAAAATGCTCAGCGTGGAAAACCGCACGCCGGACAACTGTCTGCGCTATACCGGCGCGGTCGTCGAGAACGTCCGCGTAAAGCCGTCGCCGCAGTGGATGCGCGAGCGGCTGCGCGCGATGGGTGTGCGCCCCATCAACAATATCGTCGACATCACGAACTATGTGATGCTCGAATACAACCAGCCCATGCACGCGTTCGACTACCGCAACGTGAAGGATCACCACATCATCGTCCGGCAAGCGCAGCAGGGGGAGAGCATCGTCACGCTTGACGAGGCCGAGCGCAGACTGACCCCCGCCATGACAGTCATCGCCGACAGTGAAAAACCGATCGCCGTCGCGGGCGTCATGGGCGGCGAGTACAGCGGTATCGCGGACGACACAACCACCATCGTCTTTGAATCGGCCTGCTTCAACGGTCTCAACGTCCGCGCAACAGCGCGCGCGCTGGGTCTTCGCACCGAGGCGTCCGCGCGCTACGAAAAAGGCCTCGATCCGCACAATACCCTCCCCGCGCTCACCCGCGCGCTTGAGCTCATCGAGCTGCTCGACGCGGGCGACATCGTCGGCGGCTTTATAGACGCCGTCGGCGCGATGCGCAATGCGCCGGTCATCCCGCTGCAGCCCGAGCGCGTCAACGCCTTCCTCGGCACGGATATCCCCGCCGCGGATATGGCCGCATACCTGCGCAAAATAGAATTCAAGGTGGACGACAGCCTGAACGTCACGCCGCCGACCTACCGCGCCGACATCGAGGGATTTGCCGACGTGGCGGAGGAGGTCGCGCGCTTCTACGGCTACGACAAGATCCCGAGCACCGTCATGAAGAGCGTCGCCTGCGCGCGGCCGACCGAGCGTCAGCGCTTTGAGCGCGGCGTTGTGGAGCTGTGCGTCGCGAGCGGTCTGTATGAGATCAACACCTACTCCTTCATGAGTCCGAAGCAGCTCGATATGATCCGCGTGCCGAAGGACAGCGCGCTGCGCCGCACCGTCGTCATCAGCAATCCCTTCGGTGAGGATACGAGCTGTATGCGCACGACCGCCGTGCCGTCCATGCTCGACACGCTCACGCGCAACTACAACGCGCGCGTACCCGCCGCCGCGATGTTTGAGCTCGCGGTCGAATTTCTCCCGGACGCCGACCCCGAGAAGCTTCCGCGCGAGCCGCGCAAGCTTCTCATCGGCAGCTACGCAAAGCTCGATTTCTATGCTGTCAAGGGCATCCTTGAGGCGCTCGCTGCCCGCTTTAACCTTCCGGCGCTGCGTTTTGCTGCGGAGAAAAACGACCCGACCTATCACCCCGGCCGCTGCGCCGCCGTTTACGCGGGGGACACCCGTCTGGGCGTGCTCGGCGAGCTGCATCCGCTCGTCACGGACAATTACGGCATCCGGGAGCGCGTCGTCATCGCCGACATCAGTCTCGACGCGCTCTTCGACCTGCGCGGCGGCACAAAGCGATACCGTCAGCTGCCGAAGTTCCCGGCGATCACCCGTGACCTCGCGCTCGTCTGCGACGCCGCGACCGAGAGCGCCGCGATCGAGCAGAAGATCCGCGAGGGCTGCGGAGACCTCCTTGAGAGCGTGCGCGTCTTCGACGTCTACACCGGCGAAAAGGTCGCCGCGGGCAAGAAGAGCATCGCCTACAGCCTCACGCTGCGCGACCGGGAAAAGACGCTCACCGACGGCCACGCGGATGAAGCCATCCGCAGGACGCTCGCGCTGCTCGCCGGCGACGGCGTCACGCTGCGTTCATAAAGGCGACTTGTAAAAGCGGCGGATTTGGTGTATTCTTTCTTTATAGACCCTCGAAAGGAGAAGGTATATGTACGAACCAACCGTGACTTTCAACGTTCCGAACGAGCGGGATCTCGAGATAAAGAGCGTCCTGACGACGGTATACGATGCGCTGAAGGAAAAGGGCTACAATCCGGTCAACCAGATCGTCGGTTATATCCTCTCTGAGGATCCGACTTACATAACGACCCACAACAACGCCCGTTCGCTCATGCGTCAGTTTGACCGGGACGATCTGCTGCAGGCGCTTGTGCGCTCGTTTGTAAACGAATGAAAATATCTCCCGAAAGGACTACGCTATGGCAGAAACAACGCCGCTGACTTATAAAGGGCGCCCGCTCGTGCGCTGCAACAACGAGCTGTATTACGGCAATCCCGGCGATTCCCACGTCGTGTTTATCCAGATCCTCGCTTCAGAGGAGAAGGACGGCGCGGAGGCCGCGACGAAGGTACACGTCTCGCTGTTGTCGAACGACGCGTCGCTCGGGCCCAACGCCCGCATCATCAAGCAGAGCGACAAGAACTCGCTGTACAGTGCGCTGGACATCGGCTCCATCTGGCTGGAGCGCGCGCTGAGCGAAAAATAGAGTCAAAAAAGAGCCGCTCGGCAGCGGCTCTTTTTATATGTAAAAATGAGGCGGCCGCTTACAGCAGCTCCCATGTGAACGCCGCCGTTTCACGCAGCTTCACATCCTGCGGCGATATCTCGGGCGCTGAACGCGCCATCAGCATCGCGGGCTCCCGCGGCTCGCCGGACGCGCCGTATTCTATGTGCAGCAGCCTGCCGAGCCTTGCGCCGCTCGCCTGCGCCAGCACCTGCGCTTGCCGCAGCGCATCCGCGCACACGTCGGCGAGCAGCGCCTCCTGCGCGCTCTTCGGGTCGCTGAGCACAAAGCTCACGTCAAAGCGCGGCTTTGCTTTGCAGCCGGCAAGCGCGCCGAGCGCGCGGGCGAGCGCGTCGTCCCGCAATAAAAACACAAGACACAGCGTGTGACTGCAGCGGTAACCGGCGAAGACGCTCCCGCTGCCTCCGCCCGGCAGCTGCCGCTGCTCATAGCGCGCGCTGACGCCGTAATCCCGCGTGCGCAGCTGCTGCGCCGCAAAGCCCGCGTCGGTGAGACACGCGCGCAGCAGGCGTTCGTCGTCTGCCGACTTTTCACAGGCGCCCGCGTACTCCGCCGCGTCGCTCTCTATGTACAGCGCGATATGCGCTTCATCCGGCGGCAGCGTCTTTTCCGCATTGCCGCGCACAAAGATCGTCGGCTCCATCGTCAGGCCTCCTGCGGGGTCAGCTCTTTGATCTCGATCTTGGATTTGAACGCGTTGATCTTCTCCACCGGCGGGGGCGTATTGCCCTCGCCGGTGACCTTCGCGGTCGCAGTCGCCATGGACAGCGTGATCGCGTCGCGCCAAGACTGGTTGCGGTTGAGCGCGTACACGAGCGCGGCCGTCATCGCGTCGCCCGCGCCGACGGTGCTCTTTGCTTTCTGCTGCGGCGCCTTCGCAAACAGCGTCTGCTTGCTGTTGATGAACAACGCCCCCTGCGGTCCGAGCGAAACGACGACATTGCGGACGCCGCGCGCGATGAGTTTGCGTGCGGACGCCTCGAGCGACGGAAGCGACGTGTCCGTGAGCTTGCACAGGCGCTGGAACTCCGCGAGGTTCGGCTTTATGAGGAAGGGCCGCGCCGACGTCTCGTGGCGCAGCAGCTCGCCGTCGAGATCCGCGACGACCCGCGCGCCCAGCGCGTTGAGCCGCCGCGTCCAGTCCGCGACGGCGCCCGCGGGCACACCGCCGGGCGCGCCGCCGGCAAAGACGACGTAATCACCCTTTTTCGCGTAATAAAACAGCTTCGTCTCGATCTCTGTCAGCCGCACGGCGGGCAGAACAAAGCCGGGCTCGTTGATGTCGGTGTATTCCTGCCGCACGGGGTCGTAGATCTTGAGATTCGTGCGGGTCTCCGACAGCACGTGCACGAAGTCGTTGGGGATCTGCATCTTGTTCAGGCTGTTGATGATATATGCGCCGATCGTCCCGCCAAGCACGCCCAGCGCGAGCGTATCGCCGCCCAGCGTATGCACCATCTTGGATACGTTGATCCCCTTTCCGCCTGCGTCCAGACGCATTTCGCTGATGCGGTTGCCCTTATTCGGGCCGAAGTCCTCAATAACGACCGATTTGTCCAGCGCGGGGTTGAGCGTTACGGTGATGATCATCCGAAGCGCCTCCGTTTCATAAAATACATGAGAGCCGCCCGGCCGACCGGAGGGTTCTCCTTTTTTGCTTCCTGCGCAGCGTTGAAAATTTCCGGCTCCGCGTGCATCTCTGCCTCGCCGAGCTTCGCGATCACGGCATGATCTTCGCAGCGGAAGCGACGCGCGCGGTCGGCTCTCCCTGTGTTTTTCACGATCACACAGTCTGCGTGAAAAGACGACGGCGTCCTTGGACTGTCTCCCGTCGCTCAGATATCTGATTACAGTATACCCCTTTTTTGCGGAAGCGCAAGAGCGGATCATCTCCGCGCGCGCCTGCTTTGTCCGCGGACGGCATGGCCCATCCCGCTTGTCACCCGGCCGCGCGGCGCCCTCGCAGGGCGCCGAGGACGCGTGCTGTGCGGAGCAAAAAAACGAGCGTCTGCGCGCCGACGCCCGTTAGAAATCCGAAAGCTTTATGTGGGACGGCTTTCGATCCTTGAAGGTTGCAAAGTATCGAAACCCCGCGCTTTCGAGCAGCGCCGTTCCGTGCTTGAGCCAGGCGCCGATATCCTGCACTTTGTGCGCGTCCGAACCGATCGTGACCGTTTCGCCGCCGAAGCGGCGGTAGGCCTCAAGCATCCGCTTTGTGGGCAACGAGACGTTTGCGCGCCCGTAGCGCATATTGGAGGTGTTGATCTCAAGCCCCTGCCCGCGCGCGGCGAGCAGGCGCAGAATGCGCTCGACAGGTTCCCAGTACGCCTCCACCGCAGGATTTTCATCGTAATATCGCTCGAGCAGGTTGATGTGTCCGAGCACATCGAAGTCGGTGTACGCGCACAGGGCTTCATAGATATAATTATAATAATAGAGATAGGTCTCCGCCGCGGTGCGCCCGTCAAAAAAGCGGTGCTCGCTCAGAGGACAACCGCCCATGCTGTGAAAGGACGCCATCACAAAGTCATAGGGGTGCATCCGCGCCGCCGCCGTATTCTCCTCGATTGCATCGAGCTGGATCCCGTTCTCTATCCCCTTGACGAGCCGAACGCGTCCCGCGTACTGCTCCCCGAGCGCACACATAACGGAAAAATCGTCCGCGCTGAGCGGCTCGTTGATAAAATCGGGCTTCGGATACTTTGGGTTGTAGTGGTCGGTGAGCGCTATTTCACGCAGGCCCAGCGCAGCCGCCCGCTCCATCACGTCGGCCGCAGCCGCGCGGGAATCGGGGGAAAAACTGGTGTGCACATGGTAATCGTACAATTCAGAGACCTTCTTCCAATCGATCGCACCTGCTATTTTACACAATTTATCCGGAAAATCAAAGTGCCGCGACACTGGCATCGGGAACGTATGCTGCAGGAAGCCCCATGCGCGGCTCTTTTCGACCTTACAACAGCTAAGTCCACTCCGCGCCGGCGACACGGGGTGGACTTGTTCTCAAAAATGCCGCGACGGCGGAGAACGCGTTACCTCCGGGTGATCAGGCGGTCGCCGAAGGCCGCGCCGATGAGCCCCGCGTCGTTGCCGAGCGTCGCGCGCAGCACGCGCGGCGCGGAGATGGCGTCGTTCGCAAAGACATAGCGCCCGATCTTTTCGTTGAGCGGGTCAAACAGGTATTCCCGCTCGTTGCTGATCGCGCCCGCGACGAGCACGACGTCCGGCCGAAAGATGCACACGAGCCCGCCGATGCCCGCGGCGACATATTCGATATATTGATCCACAACGGCGAGCGCCGCCATGTCGCCGCGTTTCGCACAGTCAAACGAGGTTCGGCCGTTGACCTCTCCCTTTTCCTCGGCATAACGGTTCATTATGGATTCCGGATGCGCCTGCATCGCTCGCTTTGTCTGCCGGATGAGGGCGGTGACGGACGCATAAGCCTCAAAGCAGCCGCGCAGCCCGCAGGTGCACGCCTCGCCGCCGAGGATGAGCGGCGTGTGCCCGAGCTCTGTGCCCATGCCGTCGCCGCCGCAGAACATTTTTCCGTCGATGACCACGCCGCCGCCGACGCCGGTGCCCAGCGTGATGAGCACCACGTTTTCGAGCCCCCGCGCCGCGCCCGCGAGCGTCTCGCCTATAACGGCGCAGTTCGCGTCGTTGCCGACGAACACCGGCGCGGAAACGTATTGCATCAGCTCCCGTTTGAGAGGCACCTCGCGCCAATTGAGATTGCCCGCGAAAACGATGCGGTCGGTCTTGCTGTTGACAAAGCCGGGCGTTCCGACGCCGACACATTCGCAGTCCTCGAGACGGATACCCGCTTCCTGCGCCGCGGCGGACGCGGCGGACGCCATGTCGCGGATCACCTCCGCATAGGGCCGCTGCGCGAGCGTTGGCCGACTGTGCTTTGCGATGATAGCGTAATTCCCATCGACGACGCCCGCCTTGATATCGGTGCCGCCGAGATCGATGCCGATGCGGTAGTTCATGGGGGCGCCTCCTGTTGTCTTTTGTAAATTATATTATAACCGCGCCGCAAAAACAACGGCGGAGAAAAGCCCGCCCTCCGCGGAGGGCGGGCTTCAGATTCAGGAAAAGCTGTCGTACAGCACGCGGATACTGCGCTCGAAGTCGGCATCGGCGACGCCGAAGATAATGCTGCGCTCCGCCGCGCCCTGCTCGATGATGCGGATACTGATGCCCGCCGCGCCCAGCGCGCCGAACAGCTGACCCGCGACGCCCGGCTGCCGCGCCATGCGCGCGCCCACGACGGCGATAAGGCTCATGCCGTGCGCGACGTCGATGAGATCCGGCTCGCACTCCGCCTTGATATCCGCGAGCAGTCCGTCGAGGCATCCGCGCAGAGAAGCGCCCGAGACGACCAGCGCAAAATCGTCGATCCCCTTCGGGATGTGCTCCACGTTGACGCCGCGTTTTTCACACGCCTCCAGCGCGCGGCGCACATACTTTGAGTGGCCGGACATACCGTTTTTATAGATGGAGAGGATGGAATAGTGCTGCTTCCCCGCGATGCCGGTCACAAAGCCGCCGACGCGATCCGGGACGGCCTCGTCCACGCGGGTCCCGGGGGCGGCGGGGTCGTTTGTGTTGCGGATGTGCAGCGGGATCCCGTTCGTCAGCAGCGGGAACACCGTCTCCGCGTGGACGACCACGGCGCCCATATAGGACAGCTCCCGCAGCTCGTCGTAGGTGATGCGCGCGATGGGCTTCGGGGCGTCGATGACCTTGGGATCCGCCATGAGAATCCCCGGCACGTCGGTCCAGTTCTCATACATATCGGCGCGCAGCGCGGCGGCCGCATACGCCCCCGTCAGGTCGGAGCCGCCCCGGGGGAACAGATGCACCTCGCCGCTGGGCAGCACGCCGTAGAAGCCCGGCGTCACGACGCGCTCGTGCTTCTCCATGATCTCGCGGAATTTTTTATAGGAAAGGTGCACGTCCACCTTTTTGTCAAAATCAAAGCACAGCCAGTCGGCCGCGTCCACAAACGTGAAGCCGAGGCAGGCGGCGACGAGCTTCGCCGTCAGATATTCCCCGCGCGAGACGAGCCAGCTCGCGGAAAAGTCCTCCGCACAGCGCGCGCGGATAGCGGAAAATTCCGCTTCCATATCAACGCCGAGACCAAGCGTTCCGTCGATCGCCGCAAAACGTGCGCGAACGACGTCGAACGCGGCGTTGAAGCTCTCCACGTCGTTGACGCTGTCGCAGCAGCGGTACAGAAGGTCCGTGATCTTTTTATCGTTTGCGGCGTCCTTCCCCGGCGCGGAAACTACGACCGCGCGGATCGCGTCGTCTGCGAGGACGATCGCGCGCACCTTGCGCAGCTGCGCCGCGTTTGCAAGTGAAGAGCCGCCGAATTTTACAACCTTAACCACGTTGTGTCTTCCTTTCGGTCGGATGATATTTCGCCGTGCTATTATAACATATGCCGCCCGCATTTACAAAATATATCGCCCGCTGTACACTGCGGCAGTAGTAAATTTATTGATTTTGTTTTATAATGTTACGGAACGACTGAAAAGGAGACCTCCCATGGGCAGTAAACAATCTATCCGAAAATATGCGGCCTGCCTCGCCGCATTCGTTCTGCTTGCGGCGCTGACGCTGCTGTGCGGCGGCTGTGCGGAAAAGACGGCGTATGACTATATCGAAACGGCGCAGGGACAGCTGGACGCCGGGAACTACGACAAGGCGATCGACAACTTTGCTTACGCGCTCGAGATGGAGCCGGAAAACCAACAGGCGCTCGCCGGGCTCGCAGACGCCTATCTCGGCGCGGGACAGCCGCAGAATGCCGCCGACGTATACATAGCGCTCGGCCGGTGGGATGATGCGGCGGCGCTTTATGAGCAGCTCAATATCACCGACAAGGCGTCCGAGCTTTACCTTGAGGATTATCTCAACACCGCCGACACGGCGAGCTATGACCGCTATCTGCAGCTGACCGATTACGAGATCAGCTTTGAGGACGCAGCGGTGGAGGCGTATGTGCGGGAGTACCTCGGCAAGCCGGAGGGCACGATCAACCGCAACGAGCTCAACGCCGTCACCGACGTGCGCATCTACGGAAAAACCTGGCTGTTTTCCACCGACGCGACGGAGAGCGAGGAAAAGACCGACCTCTATGACAATTACAAGGGCTCCAAGAGCGCGGGCGCCGGTTCCATCCGCTCGCTCACGGATTTCCGTCATTTTGCCAATATGAATTTTCTGCTCGTCTATTACAATTCCGTCGAATCGATCGACCCGTCGCTGGCTGAGTGTCCCCGCCTTCGCGGGCTGTACGTCAACTACAACTATATCACCGATCTGTCGCCGCTCGCGGACTTTAAATACGTCACCAAGCTGGGGCTCAGCGGCAACGGCATCGGCGACCTGACCGCGCTCGCGGAGCTTACGCAGCTGAAGCTGCTGTATCTGCAGAACAACCGCATCACCGACGTCACGCCGCTCGCGGGGCTCACGAATCTTGAAACGCTGCTGCTGAGCCGCAACAGCATCACCGACGTTACGCCGCTCGCGGGGCTCACAGAGCTTCGCAACCTGTATCTCGACAACAACAGCGGCATCACCGACGCGCGCGTGCTCAAGGACCTCACCAAGCTCGAGATCCTCACGCTCGGGCGCACCGGCGTCAGAGACTATTCCTTCTCCATCTATATGCCGAACCTCGACGAGGGCTATCTCAAGCGCCGCACGGCATAGCCGCGGCCGGCGAAGCGAAGCGTTCGCATAAGTTTCAAAAAAAGCTTTTCCGTGCGGCGGCCGATCCCGGTCGCCGCACTTTTTTCTTGATTGCTTTTATCCGCCGATACCGGCGATTCGAAGAATAAAAGTGATCGACCCGGCCTTGCGGGCCGCAAAAAGCTTGTGTTGTCCGAATCCCGCCCCGCAGCACAAAAAAACAGAGCGTCACCGCTGTCCGGTGACGCTCTGTTGGCGTTGCTTTGTGCAGCGCCGCTCTTATTTTGGATTACCAGTTGATCGTTTCGATCGTTGTACCCGGATAATAATGCTCCAGAATTGCCTTGTAATTCCATCCGTTGACCTTGGCGTATTGATTCGCGCCGCTCTGGCTCATGCCCACGCCGTCCCCGTTTCCGGTGATCTCAAACGTCGCGATCTTATCCTCGCTCCAGCTGAGCTTAAAGTACGCGGAGCGCAAGCCGAGACATTCGACGGCGAGCTCCTCGCCGGTCGCCGTGAGCTGCCCGTCGACGGAGATCGTCTTCGCGTAGCCTGCCGAGGTCTTTTCGGTGACGCTGATCCAGCTCTCATAATTGTCGCTGAGCGTTATGCCGTAATAGCTCTCGATGCGCGAGCGCACTACGGACTGGTTGAAGTTGGTCGTGCGCGTATAGCCGGACGCGTTGTAATCGTAACTGCTTTGCACGCTTATGAGATAGGGGTAGGCTCCGGCGCTTTCGGGATATACCTCGTCGTAGCTGTTCGTCTTGAGCGCACAGCTGGCAAAGCAGGGCGCGTAGGCCGGCGCGCCGCCGTAGTACAAGCACTGGTCAATGACCTGCGTGACAAGCGACACGATCTCGTCGGACGCGATCTGCCCCGTGACGGCGGGCGTGCCGACGGTGTTGAACGCGTATTTCAAGCTGGAGATGGACGCGATCGCCTGCGCCTTGACCGCCTCCGCGGCGCTGCCCGAGGAGACCTGTGCGGCGACCATGCGGCTGACGATGTACAGCGGCGAGCCCGTCGTCTCCTGCCCGTTCATGATGACGGTCAGCTGCACGCTCTTCGTCGGATCGTTGTCGTAACTCGCGCCGTAATCGTTCGTATCGGCGACGCCGCCAACCGTCTCTCCACTGCTTTTCCGCTCGTTTTCGGCGACCCAGTTTTTCCACTTGTCGCGCTCAATGGTCTCGTTGACAAGCGAGGTGCTCTTGTTCACGGCAAGCCACATGGAGGGGTACAGCGGCGCCATATTTTTCGTGAAGGCCGTCGACGTGAGCTCGCCCGTCTCGCCCGCGCGCACAGCGCGCGCAACGATCACGAGCCGCGCCCCATTCCAGTCCGCCGTGTCGGTGATGAGCGTCAGGAAGCTGTCGGTCGTCATCACGTCCAGATCGACATTGACGACCGAGCGGATCTTCGCGTCGACGATGAAGTCGGTCAGCGAAGCGGCGTCGTCAAAATAGGAATCGAGATACAGCGTCTGCACCTCGCCGGCGCTCTGCGCCGTGTTCACATAATAGACCGAGAATATCTCATACTGCGTCACGCCGGCTTCGGTCTGAAGATTCAGCTTGTAGTTCTGCGCGAGATAGGACGGATCGGTGCATTGAAGCAGCGGCGCGAACATCTGCCCCTCTCCGGCGCTGCTGCCCTTGATGACGATGTTGTTCGGCGACGTCAGGATATCCGTCTCGCTCGCGATATGCAGACAGCCCAGCGGGCTCTCATAGCCCTTGAAGTCGTGCGTGTCGTAATAACCGTCCGCCTTCCAGCCGACGACGACGCTGTCCACCGCGCGCGCGTCCGACCACAGCCAGCCGACGGTGTCGGCGTTGCTCTGTGCGAGCGCCTCGAGGCTGATCTCGGCGTTGTCTGCGCCCGCCGACGTCTCAGCGTAGGTCGAGCGGATATCCGCATAAACGCTCGCGTTGATGCGCTGCTTGAGCGAGCGCACGCCGAGGAATGCCCCGCCCGCGAGAACGACGCCGCACAGCAGCATGAGCGCGCCGCGCTCCACCGCGAGGCTGCTCTTCTTTTTCGTCTTCTCCTTGTCGAGATCGGCAAGCGCATCGGGCGAGAAGCGGCGCGCGCCGTCTACGACGAGCCCCAGCACAAAGCGGCGGATCATATCGAGCGCGTTCTTTACGCACATCTCCCGGACAAAGCTGCGTCCGCGGGCGGCGTTGAAAATAAATTTTTTGACGATGACATTCTTACTGTCCGCCACGGCGATGTAGACGAGACCGGGCTGCTTATCGATGTATTCCCCGACGTCCGGTCCCGCAAGGCCGGTGATGCCCACGCCGATGTCCGCGCGGCCGTTGTCGAAAGCGCCCTTTGCCATCTCGGCGGCGGTGACGGAGCTGATCGCCGTGTATCGGCGCAGCACCGCAGAATCCACGTCGAGATCCTCATTTTTGACCCAGTCGGCGTACGCCGCCATACCGTATTCGAATACCTTGGATGCGCCGGGCACCTCGGTGATGCTCGACGCGAGCAGACCGCCCGTGCAGCTTTCGGCGAGGGATATCTTCAGGCCCGTGCTGATGAGCAGCTTGACGACCGTCTCATTGAGCTCGCTGCCGTCGGTCGAGTATACGCAGTCGCCCGCGCGCTCGCCGATCTTTTCAAGCCAGCTCTTGGCGAGGGTCAGGGCCTCCGCCTCAGTGGCCGCGTGCGCGGCGATATCGATATGCACCTCGCCCGTCTTTGCGTAGGGCGCGGTGTAAGGATTTTTCTGGTAAAGAAGGTCCTTGATCTTCAGCTCCAGATCGGACTCGCCGATGCCGAAGATGTGCGCGGACGCGGTGACGGTGTGCTGATTGTTGCGCCGCGTCAGCCGCGGCACAAGCTCGTTGTCGACCATTGGCTCGAGCTCGCGCGGGGGACCCGGCAGGATGGCGATGGTCTGCTTTTTACCCTCGACATAGACGCCGGGCGCCGTGCCGTTCGGGTTTGCGAGCGCCTCGCCGCCCTGAATGAGCAGCGCCTGCTTTTTATTGTTGGGCGCCATTGTGCGCCCCTGCGATTCGAAATAAGACCGGATCCCCTCGAGGATCTCCGGGTCCTCGATGAGCTGAAAGCCGAACGCCTTGGCGACGGCCTCTTTCGTCATATCGTCGTCCGTCGGCCCAAGGCCGCCCGTGAGCACCGTGAGCTCGCTGCGCGCGACGGCAATGCGCACGGCGTCGATGATATCCTGCTCGACGTCGCCGACGACGGTCTGGTGATGGACTTCGTATCCGAGCAGCGCAAGCTTGCGCGAGATATATGTCGCGTTGGTGTTCTGCGTATTGCCCATGAGCAGCTCCGTGCCGACCGCGATGATCTCCGCCTTCAAAGCCCCCACCTCCTATGCTTCAAAATCATAGAAATGCTGCATTTTAACAGTATACGCGCCCGCCGCCGCTTTTTCAAGCGAACCGAGGTTGAGAATATCTTCCGCGCGCTCGATCTCCGCCAGCTGCGGCTTGGTTTTCGGATGCTTCGGAGTAAATATCGTGCAGCAGTCCTCATACGGCTCGATGGACGTCTCAAACGTGCCGATGCGCTCGGCGATCGCGACGATTTCCGTCTTATCCATGCCGATGAGCGGCCGCAGCACCGGAACGTCGGCCGCGGCGTCGGTGCAGGCGATGGCGCCGAGCGTCTGCGACGCGACCTGTGCGAGGCTCTCCCCCGTGATGATCGCGCGGCACTGCTCGCGCGCGCACATAAGGTTCGCCACGCGCATCATCGAGCGACGCATGAGCACCGTGAACAGCTCCTCCGGACCGTTGTCGCGGATGGCGAGCTGTATGTCGGTGAACGGCACACACAGCAGCGGCAGGTTCCCGCACCAGCGGCTGACGAGCCCCGCGAGCCGCGCGGCCTTGTCGAGCGCGCGCTCGCTCGTGTACGGCGGCGACATGAAGTGGATCCCGATGAGATCCAGCCCGCGCTTCGCCATCATATACGCCGCGACCGGGCTGTCGATGCCGCCCGACAGCAGCACCGCGGCGCGGCCGCTCGTGCCCGTGGGCATTCCGCCCGCGCCGGGCCGGTTGCCGCTGTGGACATATGCGGCGAAATCGCGCACCTCCACGACGACGCGCGCGTCCGGGTGTTTCATGTCGGCTTCCAAATGAGGAAACCGCTCCCCTAAATAATCGCCCAGCTGTTTGCCGATCTGCATCGAATCGAGCGGGAAGCGCTTGTCCGAGCGCTTGGCGCTCACCTTGAAGGTTTTCGCCTCGCGCAGCACCGGCGCGAGATATTCGGCTGCGCCGGTGCAGATCTTGTCAAAATCCTTTTCGACGACGAGCGCGCGGTCGATGGCGGAAAGTCCGAACACGCGCGACAGCAGCTCAAACGCCTTCGTCACGTCGGCGTCGTCGTCCAGCGGCTCTATGTAAACGGTGGACTGCGCCTTATAGACCTTGAAATTCCCCGCCGCCTCCATGCGGCGGCGAACAGTCTTCAGGAGCGCCGACTCGAAGGTCCCCTTGTTGAGGCCCTTGAGCGCCAGCTCTCCGTATTTCGCGAGCAAAATTTCTTTCATATTTCCCCTGTCCGCGCCGGGCTTATCACCCGCCGGCGTTTTATTTTTATGCGCCCGCCGGCTCAATTTATCCGTGCGATCGTGCGCAGCCCCTCTTCAAGCGCGGCGCACAGCGCATCCACGTCTGCCGCGGCGCTGTCGCCGGAAAAGCTCACCCGCAGCGCCGCGTCCACGCGCGCGTCCGGCAGCCCCATGGACAGAAGCGTCCGGCTCTTTTCCCCCCGTCCGCACGCCGACGCGCTCGAAACATACACGCCCTTCGACGCCAGAAAACGAAGCATCGTCTCGCTCTTGTAGCCCGGCAGCGAAAAATTCAGGATATACGGGCTCGCAGACGGCGGCGAATTGAGGATCGCGCCCGGCAGCGAAGCGACGCGCTCCCGCAGCCGCGCGTTGAGCGGCTTCACACGCGCGAGCGCGGCGGATGCGCTCCCGCAGCCGCGCACCGCCTGCGCAAAGCCGGCGGCATAAGCGACGTTTTCGGTGCCGGGGCGCAGCGAGCGCTCCTGCAGACCGCCGAACAGCGTGTTCTCGAGGTGCAGACCGCGGCGGACATACAGCGCGCCCATCCCCTTCGGGCCGTGGATCTTGTGGGCGCTCACCGACGCGGTGTCCACCGCGCGCACGTCGAACGGATGCTTCATGAAGCCCTGCACATAATCGCAATGGATCGACGCGCGCGGATTGATGCGCCGCACCTGCGCCGCAATGCGCTCCACGGGGAGCAGCGCGC
>JAYFQJ010000042.1:0-3688 GCA_034927165.1 Oscillospiraceae bacterium | reverse complement strand
CCTATCCGGAGTGTCGATGCGCTTGATGAAGTCATAGTATCCACTTCGGGAGACACAGAAAAAGCTGCACATGGTTGACACGCTATATTTGCTCCGATGCTTGTAGATGACACGATATTTGATACTGGCTTTCACTTCCTTCCAGCGAGATAGAGAAAATCCCGCAGCAACTCATTTTCCATCTTTAGACGTTTGTTTTCATATTTGTATTCTTGTAACGAAGCTGCGGCTTTTCGCCCTCGCTGCTTAGTGGGCAACAAACCGGCTTCTTTACGTAGTTCTTTGTTGTTCTCTCTTGTGCACATATTTTTTATTGTCTTAAATGGCTTGCAGTATTCTTCGGATAATGATTTTATGGTCGCCCCCCCTGCGGTGCTTTGCTACAATTTCATTTATGATGCTTTGTGGTGTGTTGCCTGTTCCTTTTTTTCTGGACATGCAAAAACCTCCTGTCGTAGTTTCTATTCTACGACAGGAGGCCTTTTTTGTCATTGTCCGTTTGGGGCGGGATAGTTCATCACAAAGCTTTGTAGGGCAGACCTTTCCCCATGCGCATATGTACACAAATCGGCGCAATCTAACCAAAACAGAGCCGATGGATACTGCTCTCGCAGTCCACCGGCTCTGTTTTTTATGGGGATATTGTTGCAGATCCTTGCGCTTCCGGCTTCTTGCGTCGCGCCTTTTACCGCCCGGAAGAGAAAGACAATGTTCTCTATTTTAATCCGCGGAGCTTCTAGACAAGGCGACTGAGCGCGCAGAAGAACGAGGATGCCGCCTGCTCCGTGCGAAGACGAAGGCTCAAGCGCCAAATGGCCACCGTGAGATAATGCGACGGCGCGTCCTGCAAATCACGGTGTATCTTGCGAAAATCGTATTCACGCCAATCATGCGCCCGCACGAGCGCCGCGGCACGTGCCGTAACATCTTTGCGCTCGGCCTTTTCGGAATAACAGCAGAAGAGAAAGCTGCACGCCATCATCGAATGCATTATGCGATAGGCGAGGACCTCACGCTTTTCCAGAGGCTCGTGTGCGGTTTGGACAAGGCAACGCTCAAACTCGTCGAACGGAAGGTTGGCAACAGTGGCACTGTTGAACCGTCGCCGTGAGCGGCTGACAGAATCATCGCGGTCGCGAACGCAGCAAAGGTATTCCGGTACGGACACGGTAAGATGGGAATGTGTGAAAGCAAAGTCCGTGAACACCTCGTCCTCCATAATACAATTTTCGGGGAAGGTGCAGGAGTTTTCAATTAGGAACCGACGGCGATAAAGCTGGAAATTCCAGCCGTTCATGGCATAGAGAGAAAGTGAGGTCTCCTTAAAAATCCGATTTTCGGGAAAAGTGTAAAGAACCCGCTCCCCGCGGTGAGTCACATACTCGTATCCGCAAAAGACGATATCTGCTCCGGCATTCGCGGCGGCTGTCGCCAACTTTTCGATAAAATCAGTCTTGAGGTAGTCGTCGCTTGCAAAAAAGCAAAAGTAGTCTCCGGACGCGGCGCGAATGCCCGCATTGAGCGCGCGGGAGATACCGCCGTGCGCGTTGTTGAGACAAATCAGCATGTCCTTATACTTTTCCTTGAATTCGGATATGGCGGCCGCCGTCTCGTCGAGAGTGCTGCCGTCATCCACGAGCACAAGCTCATGGACCGGTATGGATTGGGCCGCGATGGAATTGAGGCATTCCGTCAGCATCCAGCCGGGGGTGTTGTAAACAGGCACTATTACGGATACCGTGGGGAGATTATTCATTAAAACCCTTTCCGCGCTTTTTGGCACATCACAATAAGAATGAACGGCTCTGATTTTTCGGTTCACCAGCCGTACTTTTCCGGGCCCCACGGCTTATACTCGAACTCCTGCTTAAGGAGTATGCAGGTGTTGTGCGGCACGTCGCCGGCCACCACGCTGCCGCCGCCGACAGCGCTGTACGCGCCGATCTTGCAGCCCGGCTGCAGGATGACGCCCACGCCCGTGCGGCTGTAGTCGCCGATATAGCTGCAGCTGCCGAAAATTCCCGCTGATTCGCGCCGGCCGCGCACGCTGTGCATCGGCTCCCTGTCATCAAAGCGCAGCGTGCCGCACACGCAGCCCGCGCCGATGTCGACGCAGTTGCCGAGCATACCGTACAGCTCGCCGTGATGATATAAATACACCTTGTCCATCAGCACGCCGCCGAGAAATTCGCAGCAATGGCCCACGATGCAGTCGTCCCCGACGACGGTGCGGTCATACAGCTGGCACCAGTCGGTGATCCTGCAGCGCGCGCCGGCATACGCGTCGCCCAAAAACATGGCGCCGTTGTCGATGACCGTGTCGTCGCCGACGATCAGGTTCCCCTCGACGGTCACGTTGCGGCCGATGCGCGCGCGCTTCCCGAGCCGGACAAAGCCGCCGATGCGCGCGCTCGGGTCGATGGACGCGCCCTCCGCGAGCTCGTTCGCGGTGAGCTTGCCGCACTCCGCCGCGAGCACCGCCATATTCGCTTCGAGCAGCTGCCAGGGCTTGTCGATGTCAAACAGCTTTTCCGCCCCCTCTACGGCCGCGACAGCGCCGCCGTTCGCCATGTACTGCGACAGCGCCGCTTCGAGATACCGCTCACAGGGCGCGCCCTCGCCGCATTTCATGTTGGGGAAATACTCCGGCGTACAGCGCAGCTCCCGCGCAAACGCCGCGGGCAGCGCAAAGCCGCCGAAGCAATGGGTCATCGCGTCGCCGCGGTGGTGCGCGCCGATCGCCGCGATGCGGCTGCCGCTGAGGTTGCAGCAGATGCGTTCCCCCTGCGGCACGTCGAGCGAAAACACGAGCGCCGACGGCGACGGCGCCTCCCACAGCCTTTTGACGTCTGCGGGCGCGAGCAGCGTGTCCGCATACAGGGCGATGAACTCCTGCGCCGCGCTCGTTTCCATCGCCGCGAGCAGCGTGTCCGCCGTGCCGCGCGTGCGCTCGACCGTCTCCACTCCGACGCCCGGCACATTCCGGACGATCTCCGACAGCGTTCCTTTGTATTTATCCAACGTGATGATCCGAATGGGCGCGTCCGTCAGCGCCCGCAGCGCGCGGATATTGTACAACAGCAGCGGCGTGCCCATGACCTTGCGCGCCGCCTTGTTGGCGCACAGGTCGAACGGAAACATTTTTTTGCCTTCTCCGGCGGCGAGTATGATGATCTCTTTCACAGTCATTTCTCCATTGAAACCGAAAAGCAGAGTGCGTTATCCCAATCATAGCTCCGAATGATATGTTTTACAAGGCTCACCGCGTCATAACCCTCCGCGCCGGTGATACCAGACGCATACCCTTCTGATTTTTAAAGACGAGCGCGACGCCGTTTTTATCGTAACCGTCGAAAACGCTTTTTACCCTGTCCGTCGGCAGCGGCGCTCACGCGCACGCCGCGCGTATGCAGCCAAGCGCAGACTCCCGTATCGACTGCTCGCTGATGCCCGCGCTTGCAGCCGGCCGCCGCTGCTTTAATGAAAGTCAAGCGCCCCGCTGTCTGCAGCGGGGCGTTTTACATCGAATTTTAGCTATTTTATGATCTCGGCGTACAGCTCGCCGGCATAGGCGACGGCGTTGCCCTCGTCGGTGTCGATATGCATGGCGGGAGAAAATTTGTCCGACACGCGCACGACCACGTCGCCGAAGATCAGCGCGCGGCCGGTGCCGGTGATCTTCGTTTCG
>JAYFQJ010000048.1:0-7608 GCA_034927165.1 Oscillospiraceae bacterium | reverse complement strand
CGGCATCCGCTCCGGCTACGCGAAGTTCGAGACCTTCCCCATCTGGAACCTGCCGCTCAAGCACCCGGTCAACCTCGCGTACGAGGCGGCGACCGCCGACCTCAACGACGTCAACATGATCGACCCGTTTCATCTTGAGGCGTACGGAGAAACGGTCGTCAACTACAACCGCGACGTGGAGATATTCCCCGTTCTGAAGGACCTCTTCGAGGAGATCATGGGCACTTGCCCCTACCAGTCGCCGACGGATATGGGCGTCAATATGGCGGGCTACTGCATCACCGACGACGGCGCGGTCTGCGCGGCGTCGCACGACGAGATCATCCGCCGGTATTACAACGCGCTGTGCAGTCAGCGCAAGGGCGAGTCGGACGGCGAGGAGGCCCGCAAGATCGAGCTCATCATGAAGCAGGCCGCCATCACCCCGGACGACCGCGCCGTCGTCGCGCCGGCGCTCGCAAAAGCGGAGCAGACCGGCGCGCCGGCCGTCGCCATTGAGCTGCCCGACGGCACGATCGTCACCGGCAAGACGACCTCGCTGCTCGGCGCGTCCTCGGCGGCGCTGCTCAACGCGCTCAAAACGCTCGGAAGGATACAGGACGAGATCCATCTCATCTCGCCCGTCATCATAGAGCCAATCCAGGACCTCAAGGTCAATCACCTCGGCAACCATAACCCCCGTCTGCACACCGACGAGGTGCTCATTGCGCTGTCCATCTGCGCCGCCACGAGTTCCACCGCGGAGCTCGCCATGCGCCAGATCGAAAAGCTGCGCGGCTGCGAGGCCCACTCGACCGTCATACTGTCGCAGGTGGACGATAAGATGTTCAAAAAGCTCGGGGTCAACCTCACCTGCGAGCCGAATTATCAGACAAAAAAGCTGTATCACAAATGAGCGTTCAGCATCGCTTAAGGAACGGAGCGTATACTGTACGGTAAAAATATGACAAAATGTTACGTATTCTCGATCGAATCGAAGCATTTGAGAGTATAAAGGAGAGATACGCAGCATTCTCGAGCATACACCCGATTGAAACCGTATCGTCCGGGGGCGGGAGGGGGAGTAGGTTTCGGAAATTCGGCGCGGATCGCCCCAAAACGCCCCGAAACGCTTTTTTTGAAATTTGTTAAACAGACGCCCGTGTGGTATGCTGTCAGCATACACACCGGAGCATTCTCAACAAAGGAGCAAATCTTATGGATATTTACGCGTGGGTCTGGCTCGCCCTTCTCGTCGGATTTATCATCCTCGAGGCGGCGACGGCGCAGCTTGTGGCGCTTTGGTTCATTATAGGCACGGCCGGCGGCTTCCTGATGGCGCTGCTGCATATTTCGTTCGTTTGGCAGGTCGTCGTATTTGTCGCGCTGTCCATCATATCGCTGCTCATTCTGCGGCCGATGGTCAAGGACAAGATCACGACAAAGGCGGTGCCGACCAACGCCGATATGGTCATAGGCCGCGTCGCCGTGATCACGGAGGATGTGGACAACGATCTCGGCAAGGGCCGTGCGGAGGCCAACGGCCTCACCTGGTCCGCCCGCTCGCTGGACGGCGCGGTTCTCAAAAAAGGCACAAAGGCGAGCGTCTATGCCATCGACGGCGTAAAACTGATTTTGAAACAATTTAAGGAGGATTAGCCCATGCCCGGACTTATTGCATTTCTCGCATTTCTGATCATCGTCATCATCGTCGCGGTCGCGAACATCAAGATCGTGCCGCAGGCGACCGTCTTCGTGGTGGAGCGCTTAGGCACCTATCACGAGACGTGGCAGACGGGTCTTCATTTTAAGATGCCGTTTGTCGACCGTATTTCCAAAAAGGTGTCCCTGAAGGAGCAGGTCGTCGATTTCCGGCCGCAGCCCGTCATCACGCGCGATAACGTCACGATGCAGATCGACACCGTCGTATTCTTCCAGATCACCGACGCGAAGCTGTTCACCTACGGCATCGAGCGCCCGCTGTCCGCCATTGAAAACCTGACGGCGACGACGCTGCGCAACATCATCGGCGAGATGGAGCTCGATCACACGCTCACCAGCCGCGACGTCATCAACAGCAAGATCACCGCGCTGCTCGACGAGGCGACGGACAAGTGGGGCATCAAGGTCAACCGCGTGGAGCTGAAAAACATCATCCCGCCCGAAGAGATCCAGAACGCCATGGAGAAGCAGATGAAGGCGGAGCGCGAGCGCCGCGAGAGCATCCTGCGCGCCGAGGGCGTAAAGCGCAGCCAGATCCTCGAGGCCGAGGGCCAGAAGGAAAGCCAGATCCTCGTCGCTGAAGCGGAGAAGCAGGCTGCGATCCTGCGCGCCGAGGCGGTCAAGGAGCAGAAGATCCGCGAGGCGCAGGGCGAAGCGGAGGCCATCAAGCTCACGCAGACCGCCCTCGCCGAGAGCATCAAGCTGCTCAACGAGTCCAACCCCTCGCAGAAGGTCATCTCGCTCAAGGGCATCGAGGCCTTCGGCCGCGCCGCCGACGGCAAGGCGACCAAGATCATCATCCCCAGCGAGATCCAGTCGCTCGCGGGTCTTGCGACGTCGCTCAAGGAGATCGTCGTCGAGGACGACAAAGCCGAAAAGACGGAAAAGAAATCCAAATAGTCGGATATCAAAAACAGCCCCTGCCGGATTTTCGGCGGGGGCTTTCTTGAAGGAGTAAGAAATGGAAGCAAGAAAATGTCTGCGCTGCGGCGCGCCGATGCTCGAGGGTTTTGATCTGAAGGTCGCGGGCGCCGCATACGGCGTAACGCTCGCGGCAAACGACAGGATTTTTGCCGACCGCCTCGGGGCGCCGAAGGTCGCGGTGTGTCCCAGCTGCGGGGAGATCTCCTTTTATGTGGAGAATCCGGCGGAGCTGCGCGCGCGGTAGCCGATCATTGGATGTGTGTGCGCGCTGTGCTATAATGGATAAAAACGGGTGCGGAGGCGTCGAGCATGGGAAAAACGGACTGGAGACAGAGGCTGCTGAATATTTTCGCCGTCGTGTTTCTCGCTTTTCTTGTGACGGTATTTCTCTCCAATCTCGTAGTGACGGCCTATTTTGATTATCGGGCAGAGGTTCCGGAGCATGTCCTTTACCGCTACGGTTTTCCGCTTTTTGCGATCATCGGCGCGGCTGTTTTCGCAGGAATGGGTTTGGCTGCGGAAAGACGGACGCTGCGGCCGGACACCGGAAGGTTCCGCATATGGTGCACCGTGCTTTCCATGGCAACGGGCCTGACGGTGGTGCTGTTCATCGCACCGGAGCCAGTCGCTGACCAGGAAGCCATCCATGAGATAGTGCTGATGTTTATGCGGGGAGATTATTCTGAGCTGCTTCCACAGACGGGAGTATACGAAGGCTACCTTGCTGCATATCCGCATCAGCTGGGAATGATCGCTTTTATGGAGCTGCTCTACACGGCGAGCGGGATAAAGAGCTACTTGCTGGTGCGACTATTGAACGTGATTGCGGTGGGCGTTATTGTATACCGGATATCCGGCTTTACCGAAAAAGCATACGACGAAAAAGCAGGCAGGGCGGCGGCGCTGTTGGCGGCGCTCTGCTTTCCGATGCTCCTGCTCACGGGGTTTGTGTACGGCGATTTGATCTCTGCGGCGCTGTCGCTTACTGCATTTAATGGATTCGCCCGCTTCTTGAGAAAAGAGAGCAGGTGGGATCTTTTGCGGACAGTCGTGGCCATGGGATTCGCGGTGCTGCTCCGAAAAAACACGATGATCCTCGTCATCGCCATGGTGATCGTCCTGTGGCTTGCGCGCACGGAGCGCCGCACATGGGAGAAGCTGCTGCTGTGCGCGCTGCTGATCCTGCTGCCGGCCGGGCTGTTTTACGGCATTGATGCGTATTATGCATTTCGCAGCGGCTATGAGATATCCGATGGCATTCCCGCGTTGAGCTATATCGCCATGGGATTTCAGCGGGGGAAACTGGCAGACGGATGGTTTAACCGCTTTAATTGGGACTCTTATGTCAGCTTCGGCTGCGACGGCGTGCGGGCAAAGCAGGAGGCACTGGCCGCGCTTTATCAGTCCTTCTCCGAATTTCGCGCCGATCCCGCTTACGCGCTTCGGTTTCTGTGGCACAAATTTTCCTCCCAGTGGTGCGAGCCAACGATGGAATCCATCTTTGTTAATTTCCCCTTCAAGGCGTTGCTTACGAATCCGGCCGCATTAAAAGTTATAGTGTTCTTGGAAAGGATACATCAGCTGCTGATCCTGTTTTTGAGCGGCTGCTGGTTTACGCTGAAAAGGAACAAGACCGCGCTGCAGCTGCTGCCGGCCATCGCAGCGTTCGGTGGGTTTTTGTTCCACATGCTTTGGGAGGCAAAAAGCCGCTACATTTTGATCTACTTCGTTCTGCTGATTCCCTACGCGGCGGCGGGACTGCGGCTGCTGGCGGATAGGAGGGAACAACGGAAGGAAAAGCGCGCTTTATAGCGTGCAGCTTTTCAGTCAGGTTAATTGTTATTAAATTAACGAATCTCACTTTTTCGGCTTGATTATTCCGCCGTTCGATAGTATTATTATTATGGCAATCAATGGATTATCTTTGATATAAGGAGAGTTGACCATGAACGCACTGAACAAAAAAACGGTTGAGGATCTCGACGTCAAGGGCAAACGCGTCCTTGTGCGCTGTGACTTCAACGTCCCCATGAAAGAGGGCGTCATCAAGGACGACAAGCGTATCCGCGAGAGCATGAAGACGATCAAATATCTCGTCAGCCACGGCGCTCGTGTGATCCTTTGCTCCCATCTCGGCCGTCCGAAGGGAGAATTCAACGTCGAGTTCTCGCTCGCGCCGGTCGCGACGCGCATCAGCGAGCTGCTCGCGCAGCCGGTCGTCATGGCGTCCGACGTTATCGGCGAGGACGCGAAAAAGAAGGCGGCCGCGCTCAAGGACGGCGAAGTGATGCTGCTCGAGAACGTCCGCTTCCACAAGGAAGAGGAGAAGAACGACCCCGCGTTTGCGAAGGAGCTCGCCTCCATGGCGGAGCTGTATGTCAACGACGCGTTCGGCACCTCCCACCGCGCGCACGCGTCCACCGAGGGCGTTGCGCATTATCTGCCGTCCGCGTGCGGCTACCTTATCCAAAAAGAAATCGAGGTCATGGGCAAGGCGCTCAACGATCCGAAGCGCCCGTTCGTCGCCATCCTCGGCGGCGCGAAGGTCTCCGACAAGATCGGCGTCATCAACAACCTCATCGAGAAGTGCGACACGCTCATCATCGGCGGCGGCATGGCCTATACCTTTATCAAAGCGAACGGCTTTGAAGTCGGCACCTCGCTGCTCGAGGCGGACAAGGTGGACCTCGCCGGGGAGATGATGAAGAAGGCAGAAGCCAAGGGCGTCAAGTTCCTCATCCCGGTCGACAACGTCGTCGGCGACAAGTTCGACGCGGAGTGCAATTCGCAGATCGTCGACAGCACAAAGATACCGGAGGGCTGGATGGGCCTTGATATCGGCCCGAAGACCCGCGAGCTGTTCGCCGACGCCATCAAGGGCGCGGGCACCGTCGTTTGGAACGGCCCGATGGGCGTGTTTGAGATGGATCGCTTCGCCGAGGGCACCAAGGCGGTCGCGAAGGCGGTCGCCGACAGCGGCGCCATCAGCATCATCGGCGGCGGCGATTCCGCGGCGGCGGTCGAAAAGCTCGGCTACGCCGACAAGATGACCCACATCAGCACCGGCGGCGGCGCGTCGCTCGAATTCCTCGAGGGACTCGAGCTGCCCGGCATCGCGGCTATCAGCGACAAATAACCGAACCGGCATTTTATCGGGGGAAGGGGCAGTCATGCTCCTTCCCATGATTTTCAAAAAGAAGGAAAGAGGAAGACATCATGGATAAATTCAAACGCGCCGCCGTCATCGCCGGCAATTGGAAAATGAACAAGACCGCGAGCGAGGCGAAGGCGCTCATCGCCGACCTGATTCCGCTCGTATCCAAAGCGGAGTGCACCGTCATCATCGGCGTTCCGTTTACCGATATCGCCGTTGCGGTCGATATGACGAAGGGAACCAACATCAAGGTCGCCGCGCAGAACTGCCATTTTAAGGAGTCGGGCGCGTATACGGGCGAGATCTCCGCGAAGATGCTCACCGAAGCGGGCGTCGAATACGTCATCCTCGGCCATAGCGAGCGCCGGCAGTATTTTGCCGAGACGGACGAGACGGTCAATCTGCGCACCAAGGCGGCGCTCGCGGCGGGGCTTCGCCCCATCGTCTGCGTCGGCGAGACGCTCGAGCAGCGCGAGGCGGGACAGATGCGCGACGTCATCATCGGGCAGGTCTGCAAGGCGCTCGACGGCGTCAGCGAGGCGGATATGAAGCGCCTGATCATCGCGTATGAGCCGGTCTGGGCGATCGGCACAGGCAGGACCGCGACCGCCGAGCAGGCGAACGAGGTCTGCGCGCTCATCCGCAGCAGCGTTCTGTCGCTGTACAACAAGTCCGTCGCGGACGGCCTGACGATCCAGTACGGCGGCTCGATGAACGCCGGGAATTGCGCCGAGCTGCTCGCACAGTACGACGTGGACGGCGGCCTCATCGGCGGCGCGGCGCTCAAGCCCAATGACTTCGCGACCATCGTCGCCGCGGCGAGCAAATAAGGAAAGGCGGAGATCCGTTTCATGAGTAAACCGCTTGTTTTGATGATCCTCGACGGCTTCGGCTACAGCCCCGAGACGAAGGGAAACGCTATTGCCGCCGCGAAAAAGCCGGTGCTGGACGAGCTGTTCGCAACCTGCCCGCACACCTTGATCGGCGCGTCGGGCCTCGACGTCGGTCTGCCGGACGGGCAGATGGGCAACTCCGAGGTGGGCCACACCAACATCGGCGCTGGCCGCATTGTCTATCAGGAGCTGACCCGCATCACGAAGTCTGTCAAGGACGGCGACTTTTTTGAGAACAAGGCGTTCATCGCCGCCATGGACAACGCGAAGAAGGACGGCGCGGCGCTGCACCTGATGGGCCTGCTGTCCGACGGCGGCGTCCACAGCCACAATACGCACCTGTACGCGCTCGTCGAAATGGCAAAGCGCCGCGGGGTGAAAAATGTTTATGTCCACGCGATCCTCGACGGGCGCGACACGCCGCCCCAGTCGGGCGCCGACTATGTGCGCCAGCTCGAGGATAAGCTCCGGGAGATCGGTGTCGGAAAGATCGCGACGGTCGCCGGCCGCTATTATGCGATGGACCGCGACAACCGCTGGGAGCGCGTCGTCAAGGCGTACGACGCGTATGTCTGCGGCGGGGGAGACTATGTCGCCGATCCGGTGGAGGCGGTCAAAAAGAGCTATGCGGCGGGCGTCAACGACGAATTTGTCCTGCCCGTTCTTTGCGAAAAGGACGCCGGGATCAAGAGCGGCGACAGCGTCATTTTTTACAATTTCCGCCCCGACCGCGCCCGCGAGATCACCCGCGCGTTTGTCGATCCCGATTTCAAGGGCTTTGAGCGCAAAAAAGGCTTTTTCCCGCTGACATACGTCTGTATGACGGAGTATGACGCGACGATGCCCAATGTGCGCGTTGCATTTGAGCCGGAGGATCTGAAGAACACCTTCGGAGAGTATATCGGCGAGAACGGGCTGACGCAGCTGCGCATTGCG
>JAYFQJ010000007.1:0-3215 GCA_034927165.1 Oscillospiraceae bacterium | reverse complement strand
CTCCTTTCTTCAAACAGCCCTTCTACCGTCGCCCCGAGCTCTCCGGCTATCCTCAAGGCCAGATAAACGCCCGGCTCGCGGCGGCCGTCCTCTATCGCGCTGATCTCGCTCTGGCTCGTGCCCACAGCGGCGGCCAGAGCCTTTTGCTTCATTCCCCTCCTTTTTCTCGTTTCTCTAACCCGGTTAGCTTCCACAAAACTACTCCATTCTCACCCGTTTGGCAATATGATATCCTGATGCGGATATTATTTGTGGATTGTGCAAGAATTTATAAGCCCACTTTTGGCAACATCGTTTTCTGTATCTGTGATATGATTTTTAAAAAATATGCAAAGGAGGTAAAAATGAGTATATGCCCCAGATGCGGCCGAAAAGGCCTGTTTTTAGAAGTATCATACAAAAGCGGTGTTTGCCGCAATTGCGAAATCGAGCTTAGCCGTGAGGCAGAGGAACGTGAATACGCCGAGCATCTGAAGAAAGTGCAGGAAAGAAAAGCGTTTGAGGAAGAGCAGGATCGTTTGCGCACAGAAAAGCGAAAAAGAGACCGTTCGCATGCGAGCGCTTTGTATAACAGCCTGAAAACACATTTCAAGCTCTCCAATATGTTTGAAATGGCAGCGGGTGTCGAGGCGGCAGAGCAATATCGAAACCATTGTATGACATTTTGTGCGCTGTGCGATCAGGCAGCTACCGACGACATTTTTCTGGCGCTTTGCGGCAGGCAGCTTATGGAAGAGAGGCCGCTCGGCGGTTATTTGCCATGTGAATCTGCCTGCGAATACTTGCGGACCCGTAAAGACGCTGTCGCGGGGATTCTGGCAAGAGCTGAGAAATTTATTGCATGCTCCCGTGATTTTGCCTCTGTCTTTGATCAGCTCCCGCGTGTTGAGATTTTTACCGCGGCTTGTTCTTTTTTCCCGGATCCCGACCCGGACTACACGGGTGTGAATTTTACGAATGTGACCGCCCGTACAAATTATGAGAAGGTGAGCGACTTTACTGTCATCGATGTCGAGACGACGGGCTTAAGCGCATACCGCAATGAGATTGTTCAGCTTTCCGCCGTGAAGTTTCACTCGTTTGAACCCTGCGACTGCTTCACCACATACATCAAACCGAAAAAAGGCATTAATGAGGACGCCGCACGAATGAACGGTATCACGGCGGAGCTGACTGAGCCTGCGCCGCAGATTGAAGATGTTATAAACTGTTTTCGCGATTACATCGGGAATACCCTGCCGCTTGTAGGGCATAACCTTTTGTTCGATTTGAAATTCTTGGGGAATTCCGGTTGCGTGACGCTCGACACGAAGCGAAAATACTATGACACTTTGCCTCTCAGTCGAAAAGCCTATACGTCAGACCGCTACGCTCTTGACTACCTCGATAAGGCCGCCCTGAGTATTTACCGGGATTGCGCGCACGATTCTCTTTCGGATTGCCTTGTGACCGGCCTGCTCTTCCACGATATTTGTAAAAGCTTAATAAAAGATTGCCATGCAGGAGAATAAATTGAAAAGTACGATTATACCCGAGGCCGCGATGTACCTGCGCAAGTCCCGCGCTGAGGAGCTCACCGATACGACTGCCGAGGTTCTGGCGCGGCACAGGGAAATCCTTGAGGCTCTCGCACGTCGGCAGTCTATCGTGGTCTCCGATGTGTACGAGGAGGTCGTCAGCGGGGAGAGCATCGCCAAACGCCCGCAGATGCAGCAGCTCCTTTCTGCCGTCAAAAGCGGCCGGTATGGCGCTGTCCTGTGCATGGATATCGACCGGCTCGGCCGCGGCAATATGCAGGATCAGGGCGCGCTCCTCGAGATTTTTCAGCGCTCCGAGACGCTCATCGTCACCCCCGACAAGACCTACGACCTCACTGACGAGATCGATGAGGAGCTGACCGAATTTAAGGCCTTCTTTGCCCGCCGCGAGTGGAAGTCTATTCGAAAGCGCATGCGCCGAGGCCTCATGCAGACGATAGAGGGCGGCGGCTATATCGCCAACGAGCCATACGGGTATAAAAAAATCAGGGTGGGCAAGCCGCCGAACGACATGCCCACCCTCGAGATCGTCCCGGAGGAAGCGAAATTTATCCGTCATATTTTTTCACGTTATTTGCAGGGCGTCGGCGCCGCGACGATCTCCGCCGAGCTCAACGCCATGGGCAGTGTCCCGCGCCGGAACGCCGAGTGGTCCCGCTCCACCGTGCGGCAGATCCTTCGCAATCCGACCTTTAAGGGCTATGTCGCTTGGAACCGGGTAAAGCACTATCGTCCCGGCGACCACGGCCTTGAGCGCCAGCACGTCGTGTATATGCCGGAGGACGAATGGATATTGGTTAAAGGGCTGCATCAGCCTATTGTGTCGGAGGAGGACTGGAACGCCGTGCAGGACATCAGGAAAAGAAAATTTATCCCCTCGCAGAAGACCGGCCATACTATGAACAGTCTCGCCGGGCTCGTCACCTGCAGCACCTGCGGGATGAAGATGCAGCGCATGGGCTCAAGAGGCGGGGAGGTGCGCCTAAACTGCAACACAAAGGGCTGCTGCGCAAGTGCGCGCCATGAGTATGTGGAGGAAGCGCTCATAGCCGCGCTCTGCGAGCGTCTGCCGCAGCTCCGCCTGGAGGCCGCCGCCCTTGACGCGCCCGTCTCATCGTCCGACGCCGAGCTCATAGCCGGTCTCGACCGGGAGCTTGAAAAAGTGTCTCAGCGCTTGCCGAAGCTCTACACACTCTTTGAGGACGGCGTTTACGATCTCGATACCTTCCGCGCCCGCAAAGCCGCCGCCGATTCCGAGCTTGCCGCCCTCACCGCCCGCCGCGAGGACGTGGCTCAGCGCGTAGCGATAAGGGAGTCCCAAGACCTCACCGCAGCCGCCGACGAGCTCGAAAACGTCCTCCAACTCTGGCCAGTCAGCGACGCCGAGCGCCGAAACCAGCTTCTAAAATCCATCCTCGTCGAGGTGAAGTATTATAAAGCCAAGAAGACCAAGCCCCGCGACTTTACCCTCGAAATAACCCCCCTGCACTTCATCTGGTAATTATTTACATGCAAACATAAAAGGCTGTCAGTGCTTAGACAAGGATTGCGTCGAGGACCTGCGGGTGTTCCCCACGGTCTGCTGCCAGCCCTATATAGACAACGCGCTGAGCATACGCCCGAAATCTGCGGAGCTGCTCTATGTGGCGGTGAATGTGGAGCCGATAAGCTTCAACC
>JAYFQJ010000108.1:0-6277 GCA_034927165.1 Oscillospiraceae bacterium | reverse complement strand
TTCCCTTTGAGGTATCCTACGAATCCTGATACACTCTGCTTCGGTGCGATTCCTACACGCATATGCACATGGTCTGGGCACACCTCCGCTTCTATTATCTTTACGCCCTTCCACTCACAAAGTCGCCTTAGGATTTTTCCTATTGCCTCTCTTTTTTCGCCGTAAAATACCTTCCGCCTGTACTTTGGCGCAAATATTATGTGGTATTTGCTGTTCCATTTCGTGTGTGCTAAACTATTGATGTCATTCACTGGAATGTCCTCCTTTTGATGTTTCCTTTGCAGTTGCCAGACCGCAAAGTCTATTCTACATCAAAAGGAGTTTCCTTTTCGCTTCATACCTTTAAGGCCTTTTGAACCCCCAGCCCAGCTGGGGGTTTTCGATTACAAAAAAGAGCACCCTCAGGGGTGCTCTTTTCAGAACTGCACTAAACTATTTGAGCGCTTCCGCGACTGCGACCGCGCACGCGACGGTCATGCCGACCATCGGGTTGTTGCCCGCGCCGATAAGGCCCATCATCTCGACGTGCGCCGGCACGCTGGACGAGCCGGCAAACTGCGCGTCGCCGTGCATGCGGCCCATGCTGTCGGTCAGGCCGTAAGAAGCGGGACCCGCCGCGACGTTGTCGGGATGCAGCGTGCGGCCCGTGCCGCCGCCGGACGCGACGGAGAAATACTTTTTGCCGTTCTCGGTCGCCCATTTCTTGTAGGTGCCCGCGACAAGATGCTGGAAACGCGTGGGATTGGTGGAGTTTCCGGTGATGGAAACGTCGACCTTTTCCAGCTTCATGATCGCAACGCCCTCGAGAACGTCGTTCGCGCCGTAGCAGCGCACCGCGGCGCGTTCGCCGTCAGAGAATTTGACCTCGCGCACGACCTTGACCTCGCCGGTCATGAAATCGTAATCCGTCTCCACATAGGTAAACCCGTTGATGCGGGAAATAATATAAGCCGCGTCTTTGCCAAGACCGTTGAGGATCACGCGCAGCGGCTTTTTGCGCGCCTTGTTCGCGGTGCGCGCGATGCCGATGGCGCCCTCCGCGGCCGCGAAGGACTCGTGTCCCGCGAGGAAGCAGAAGCAGTCGGTCTCCTCGCGCAGCAGCATCGCGCCGAGGTTGCCGTGGCCGCGGCCGACGTTGCGCTGCTCGGCGACGGAGCCGGGCACGCAGAAGGCCTCGAGGCCCTCGCCGATGATCTCAGAGGCCTTGTCGGCCTTGTTCGCGCCCTTTTTAAGCGCGAGCGCGACGCCCAGCGTGTACGCCCAGACGGCGTTGTCAAAGGCGATGGGTTGTACGCCCTTTACGATCTTTTCGACGTCGATGCCCTTTTCAAGGCAAAGGTCGCGGCAGGCTTCCATCGACGCGAATCCGTTCTCCTTGAGGAACGCGTTGATCTTCGCCATTCTTCTTTCTTTTCCTTCAAATTCTGCCATTATAGCCGCCCCCTTTCCTATTCTTCGCGCGGATCGATATATTTCGCCGCGCCGTCGTATCTGCCGTAGGTGCCGACGTTCTTCTCGTAGGCTTCCTTCGGGTCCTTGCCATGACGGATGTCCTCCATCATCTTGCCGAGCTTTACGAATTTGTAGCCGATGATCTCGTTGTTCTTATCCAGCGCGGTATTGATGACATAGCCCTCGGCCATCTCAAGATAACGCGCGCCCTTCTGGGAGGTGGAGAACATGGTGCCGATCTGCGAGCGCAGGCCCTTGCCGAGGTCGTCGAGCGAGGAGCCGATGGGCAGACCGTCCTCGGAAAACGCGGTCTGGGTGCGGCCGTACGCGATCTGCAGGAACAGCTCGCGCATCGCAACGTTGATCGCGTCGCAGACGAGGTCGGTATTGAGCGCCTCAAGCAGCGTCTTGCCGGGCAGGATCTCCGCCGCCATAGCCGCGGAATGCGTCATGCCCGAGCAGCCGAGCGTCTCGACGAGCGCCTCCTCGATAATGCCCTTTTTGACGTTGAGCGTAAGCTTGCAGGCACCCTGCTGCGGCGCGCACCAGCCGACGCCGTGTGTCAGACCGGATATGTCCGGGATCTGATACGATTTGACCCATCTTCCCTCTTCCGGGATCGGCGCCGGACCGTGGTTGGGTCCTTTCGTCACAGGGCACATGCGTTCTACTTCATGTGTGCAGTTCATTTTTTGCTCCTTTCGGATTCATTATCCCTTGAAATTAGATCAGTTATCAGTATAGCGGGAAAACGCGCTGTTTTCAAGTAACAAATAGTGAAATAATTAACAATTCCCGATTTGACATCCCCTATCGCAAAGGGTAAAATTGATGTATTATTTTTTAAAATTAATATGCGAACGGAGCAAATCCATGAGTTTTGTCGATAAGCTTTTCGGAACGCCCAGCGCGAAGGCCCTGAAAAAATTTGATCCGACGGTCAAGCGCGTGCTGGCGCTCGAGGATCAATACAGCGCGATGAGCGAGCAGGCACTGCGCGGCACGACGGCCGCACTCAAAGAACGCCTTGCCGCCGGCGAGGCGCTCGACGACATCCTGCCCGACGCCTTTGCCGCCTGCCGCGAGGCATCCTGGCGCGTGCTCGAAATGAAGCACTTTCCCGTGCAGATCATGGGCGGCGTCGTGCTGCACAGCGGCATGATCTCGGAGATGAAGACCGGCGAGGGCAAAACGCTCGTCGCGACGCTGCCCGCCTACTTGAATGCGCTCGCCGGCAGCGGTGTGCACATCGTCACGGTCAATGATTACCTCGCCCGGCGCGACAGCGAGTGGATGGGCAAGGTGTACAGCTATCTGGGACTGAGCGTCGGCCTTGTCGTCAACGGTCTCGAGCCAGATGAGCGAAAGAAGGCTTACGCAGCGGACATAACCTACGGCACCAACAATGAGTTCGGCTTTGATTATCTGCGCGACAATATGGTCATCAACAAGCAAAGCAAGGTGCAGCGCGGTCACGCTTACGCCATCGTCGACGAGGTGGACTCCATCCTCATCGATGAAGCGCGCACGCCGCTGATCATCTCCGGCCCCGGCGACAAATCGACCGATCTCTACCGCCGCGCCGACGCGTTCGCAAAAACACTGTCCATGACAAAGATCACCGAGCACGACGACAAGACCGAGATGGAGGAGCTCGGCGGCGACGTGATCATCGACGAAAAGGCGCGCAACTGCACGCTGACCAAAAGCGGCATCGACAAGGCGCAGCGCTACTTCGGCGTCGCCAATCTGTCCGATCCCGAAAACATGACGCTTTCCCATCACATCAACCAGGCCATCAAGGCGCGCGGCATCATGCACCGCGACGTCGACTATGTCGTGCGCGACGGAGAGGTCATCATCGTCGACGAATTCACGGGGCGCCTGATGATCGGGCGGCGCTACAACGAGGGTCTGCACCAGGCGATCGAGGCGAAGGAAAACGTCCATGTCGCGCGCGAGAGCAAAACGCTCGCGACCATTACCTTTCAGAACTATTTCCGTATGTATAAAAAGCTCGCCGGCATGACCGGAACGGCGCTGACCGAAGCGGATGAGTTTCGCGAGATCTACGGTCTCGAGGTCGTGGAGATCCCGACCAACCGCCCGATGATCCGCGAGGACAACGACGACGTCGTCTATACGACCGAGGCGGGCAAATTCCGCGCCGTCATAGAGCAGGTCGTGGAGTGCCATGCGAAAAATCAGCCGGTGCTCGTGGGCACTATCAGCATAGAAAAATCCGAGGCGCTCGGAAAGCTGCTGTCCCGCCGCGGCATCAAGCACGAGGTGCTCAACGCGAAATATCATGATAAGGAGGCGGCCATCGTCGCACAGGCGGGCAAGCCGGGCGCCGTCACCATTGCGACCAACATGGCCGGCCGCGGCACCGACATCATCCTCGGCGGCAACGCCGACTTTTTGGCGCGCAGTGAAATGCTCAAAGCGGGCCGAACGGAGGAGGAGATCAGTGCAGCGACCAGCTATTACGCCACCGAGGACGCGGGTGTTCTCGCGCTGCGCGCCGAGTATACCGGCTTTGTCAACAAATTCAAGCCGGAGATCCAAAAGGGCGCGGAGGCTGTCCGCGCCGCCGGCGGTCTTTATATCATCGGCACCGAGCGGCATGAAAGCCGCCGTATCGACAACCAGCTGCGCGGCCGCGCGGGTCGTCAGGGAGATCCGGGCGCTTCGCGCTTCTATCTGTCGCTGGACGACGATCTGATGCGTCTGTTCGGCGGCGAGCGGCTTACCAATATCATGAACACGCTGCGCGTGGACGACGATATGCCCATCCAGAACAAGATGCTCACAAACGTCATCGAGAGCAGCCAGAAGCGCGTAGAGGGCCGCAACTTCTCCATCCGAAAGAGCGTGCTCAACTACGACGACGTTATGAACCATCAGCGCGAAACGATCTACAGCCAGCGCGATATGGTGCTCAACGGAGAGAATATCCGGGATAGAATCATCGATATGCTCAACGAGTCGATCGAAAACAGCGTCGGCGCCTTCCTTTCGGATGAGGGCGACCACCGCGACTGGAACATCGACGGCCTGCGCAGCCATTACCTCGGCTGGCTGACGGAGGATACGGATCTGCGCATCCCCCGCGAGGAGCTGCCGAACTATTCCCGCGAGGACATTATAAAGCTTTTGCAGGACAAGGCGCTCACAAAATACGAGGCGAAGGAGAAGCGCCTGGGCGACGATAATATGCGCACCCTCGAGCGGCTCGTCATGCTGCGCGTCGTCGACATGAAGTGGATGGATCACATCGACGACATGGATCAGCTGCGCAAATCCATTCACCTGCGCTCCTACGCACAGAAGAACCCCGTCGTCGAGTATCGTCTCGAGGGCTACAATATGTTTGACGACATGATCGCGGCCATCCGCGAGGATACGGCGCGGCTGATGCTGACTGCGGAGCTTGTGACCGCCTCACTCAACGCTAAAAAGACGGCCGAGGGCGCGCAGAGCGCCGGTGGAGACGACAGCGTCAAGCGCCAGCCGGAGCGCAAAAAGGGCAAGATCGGCCGCAATGATCCCTGCCCGTGCGGCAGCGGAAAAAAGTACAAAAACTGCTGCGGACGGAACCAATAATCATCAAGGCACGGTCCCGACCGTCTTCTAGAAAGACGGTCGGGACGTTTTCATGTAAAAGGTTCTGCCTTGCGAAGCAGAAAAATCGAAAGAGCCCCCGACTGTGAACACAGACTGGGGCTCTTTTTCGCATAATAACTATCTCACGGGAGACGCGTTTCGTTTTTATTGCAGCTCGCCTGCTAACCGCGCCCCGGCTTTGTTCCGCTCGTCATGCCGCCGCCCATACCGCCCGTGCTTCCCGACGCATCGTCGGTCTTCGCCGTCTGGGTGAGCGCGCTCATGGTGACGCTCAGCAGCTGTGTTCCGCCGCTGATAGACGCGTCCGACGCGTATCCGTTCGCGTCCGCGCCTTGTACCTCGCCGCCGGAGGCGATGGTGTAGGTGCCTCCTTTTTGAATCCCCGGCGCGCTGAACACGACGCAGCTGTACGTTTTGGAGGGCGTCCAGCTGAGGACAGCCGTTCCGTTCGCATCAACCAGGCTGATGCGCGTGCCCGCGCTTTGCTGCGCGAGATTTACAAGCAGCACCCCCTGCGTGTCGGATTCAAGCGACTGTGCCATACCGCTGCTGCCCGCGGCGATCAGAACACCGCCGGTGATCGATCCGCTGCCGGCGTAATCGAGTGCGCCGTTTCCGTCGTCCGTCGGACCGTTGACCAGCACGAGGCCGCCGGATATGCGCAGATCCCCGTTGGAATCGATGCCGTCGCCGCCAGCGGATACGCACAGCGTTCCCCCGCTTATGGTTATCGCGCAGGAGCTGTCTGCGGCAAACGTATTTTGTCCAGCGCGTCCGTTGACAGAGGAACCGTCGTTCCCGCCCGCCGCGTTGAGTCCGTCGTCGGAAGCGGTGAGCATGATCTCGCCGCCGCTGACATCGATCGTCTGTCCCTCCAGCCCCTCATAGCTGCCGCTGATCGTTATGCTGCCGCCGCTGATGGACAGCGCGCCGTCCGCGTGCATCCCGTCGTCGCCCGATGCGGCGCTGAGCGTACCGCCGCAGAAGATCACCTCGCCGTTGCTGTGCACCGCGTCGTCCGCGGAATCAATGCTGATCGTACCGCCGCAAATATAGACTGCTTCAACACCCTTCAGCCCCTTGCAGCTGTCGCCCGATGCTGCGGTGCTTTGCTGTGCTGTCGCCGATGCTGTTGTCATCGCCGTTGCTGTCGGCGTCTGCGCGCCGCTTTTCGCGTCGGTATCCCCGTTCTGGGTCG
>JAYFQJ010000059.1:0-2911 GCA_034927165.1 Oscillospiraceae bacterium | reverse complement strand
GCGTCCTCCGCGACGATCGCGTACTGCACGACGGCGCCCTCCTCGATGACCGAGCCCGGCATGACGATGCTGTCGCGCACAACGGCGTTCTTTGCGACCGTCACGCCCTCGAACAGCACCGAGAAGTCGACCTTCCCCTCGATGAGGCAGCCCTCCGTCACGATGGAGTTCTGGATCTCCGCGCTGTCCGCGATATAGTGCGGCGGCTTGCATGGGTTGCGGCTGTAGATCTTAAAATCGTTTTCCCACAGGTCGAACGGAACATTCGGACTGATGAGGTCCATATTGGAATCCCAAAGGCTGTCGATGGTGCCGACGTCCTTCCAGTAGCCGTCAAAGCTGTAGGTGAACATACGCTCGCCGCCCGCGAGCATCGCCGGGATGACGTCCTTGCCGAAATCGTGGGTGCTGCCGGCTTGCAGCGCGTCCTTTTCGAGGTATTCGCGCAGCTTGCTCCAGGTAAAGACATAAATGCCCATCGAGGCGAGATTGCTCTTTGGGTGCTTCGGCTTTTCCTCAAATTCGTAGACCGAGCCGTCCTCGCGCACGTTCATGATGCCGAAGCGGCTCGCCTCGTCCATGGGCACTTCCAGCACCGAAATGGTGCAGGCTGCGTCGTGTGCACGGTGGTGCTCGATGAGCTTGGAATAGTCCATCTTGTAGATGTGGTCTCCGGACAGCACGAGAACGTATTCCGGCTCGTAGCGCTCGATGAAATTGACATTCTGGTAGATGGCGTTCGCCGTGCCGAGATACCAGTCGCTGCCCGTCGCCTTCTGGTAGGGGGGCAGCACATGGACGCCGCCGCCCATGCGGTCGAGGTCCCACGGACGTCCGTCGCCGATGTAGTCGTTCAGCTCCAGCGGCTGATACTGGGTGAGCACGCCGACGGTGTCGATCCCCGAGTTGATGCAGTTGGACAGCGGGAAATCGATGATGCGGTATTTTCCGCCGTACGGCACGGCGGGCTTTGCGACCCGGGCGGTGAGCGCGTACAGACGGCTGCCCTGCCCGCCCGCGAGGATCATGGCGACGCATTGTTTCATAGCAAGCTCCTTAGCTCTTTTTTTCGGGGACCTTCAGATACAGCACGGAAAGCGGCGGCAGCGAGAGCGCGACGGAATCGTCGAAGCCGTGCGAGGGCACCGGCTCGCTCTCGCAGCGAACGGGCTCCCTTGTGCCGCCGGCGAACGCCGCGTCGTCGGTGTTCATCAATTGTGTATAGACGCCCGCGCACGGCACGCCGACGCGGTAGTCCCGCCGTCTGACCGGCGCGAAGTTGCACACGGCGACGACGCCGCGGCCTCTCCGGTCGGTGCGCGCGAAGGAGATGACGTTCTGCGCGCTGTCGTCCGCGCCGATCCAGCGGAAGCCGTCCCAGCTGTCCTCGATCTCGTACAGCGCGGGCGTAGCAAGGTACAGGTGGTTCAGCGCGCGCACAAAATCCCGGAAGCGGCGGTGCATATCGTAATCGAGCAGCAGCCAGTCGAGCTGCTGGGCGAAGTTCCACTCGATGAACTGGGCGAATTCCTGCCCCATGAACAGCAGCTTTTTCCCGGGGTGGGCGTACATATACGCGAGAAACGCCCGCAGACCCGCGAACTTTTCCTCATAGCTGCCCGGCATCTTATTGATGAGCGAGCATTTTCCGTGCACGACCTCGTCGTGCGAGATGGGCAGGATAAAGTTCTCCGAAAAGGCGTAGAACATCGAAAAGGTGATCTTGTCGTGGTTGTCCTTGCGAAAGAACGGGTCGAGTGAGAAATAGTGCAGCACATCGTTCATCCAACCCATGTTCCACTTGAAATTGAAGCCGAGCCCGCCCTGCTCGGTGGGCTTTGTCACAAGCGGCCACGCCGTCGATTCCTCCGCGATCATCAGCGCGCTCGGAAAGCGCTCGAACACGGCGCTGTTGAGCTTCTGCAAAAAGGCGACGGCCTCGAGATTCTCCCGTCCGCCCCTGCTGTTGGGCGTCCACTCGCCGTCCTTGCGGCCGTAATCGAGATAGAGCATCGATGCGACCGCGTCCACGCGCAGCCCGTCGACATGGTACTGCGACAGCCAGAACAGCGCGTTGCTCACTAAGAAGCTCTGTACCTCCGGCCGGCCGTAGTCGAACACCCGCGTGCCCCATTCCTTATGCTCCATGCGCTGCGGGTCCTGGCTCTCGTAGCAGTAGCCGCCGTCGTACTCGCACAGACCGAAGGCGTCCTTCGGAAAGTGCGCGGGCACCCAGTCGAGCAGCACGCCGACGCCCGCCTTGTGCAGCGTGTCGACGAAATACATGAAATCCTGCGGCGTGCCGTAGCGGGACGTCGGCGCAAAATAACCGGTGACCTGATAGCCCCACGAGCCGTCGTACGGGTATTCCATGACCGGCATCAGCTCGACGTGCGTATAGCCCATCTCCACCGCGTACGCGGCGAGATCGTGCGCGAGCTCGCGGTAATTCAAAAAGGTTCCGTCCGCGTTGCGCCGCCACGAGCCCGCGTGCACCTCGTAGATGTTGACGGGCTTATCGTAGACGGGTCCGCGCGATTTTATATAGTCCGCGTCGCCCCAGGCGTACTCCTCGAGGGCATACAGCTTGGAGGCGTCCGCGGGGCGCGTCTCGCAGTGAAAAGCATACGGATCGGCCTTGTACAGCTGCCGCCCGTCCGCCGCCGTGACGACGAATTGGTAGGCGTCGAATTGCTTCGCGCCGGCGATGAACTTTTCATACAGCGCCGTGCCGGGAATGCGCTCCATCACGCCGCCCGCGTCCCAGCTGTTGAAATCGCCGGCGACGGTTGATTGCATAATGAAGTTGGACACTTGAAAGAAGAATCCATAGTGATTTTCCCCTCATGGTAAAATGGGGTTCTCACACTACCATTAACCAAGGGGGCAATCACTATGGACTGCCAAGATT
>JAYFQJ010000074.1:0-1837 GCA_034927165.1 Oscillospiraceae bacterium | reverse complement strand
CGCGCCGGCGCCTGCGGCGCCGGCCGCGCGCGGAAGCTTCAATTTCGATGAAATCATCGACCGGGAGGGCACGAACAGCGTCAAGTATTCCACGGGCACCATGTTCAACCCCTACCTGCCGCAGGAGCACATCCCCATGTGGATCGCCGACATGGACTTCGCCTGTCCGCAGCCGGTGCTCGACGCGATGAAGGCGCGGCTGGACCGTCGCATCCTCGGCTACAGCCAGGTGCTCGATCCCGATTACTACTGCGCCGTCATCGACTGGATGAAGCGCCGCCACGGTCTCACCGTCGATTTCGACATGATCATCTTTTCGAGCGGCGTCATCCCCGCGATGAAGGTCGCCGTCGAGCGGCTGACGAAGCCCGGAGACGGCATCCTCATCAACACGCCCGCCTATCACCCCTTCAATGATTCCGCGCTGCAGTTCGGGCGCACGCCGGTCTACTCCCCGCTCATCAACACCGACGGGTACTACACCTTCGACTATGCGGATTTTGAAAAGAAGGCGAAGGATCCGAAGAACACCATGTTCTTCCTGTGCAATCCGCACAACCCGAGCGGCCGCGTGTGGCGGGAGGAGGAGCTGCGCCGCATCTGCGACATCTGCTTTGAAAACAACGTCTTTATCTTCTGCGACGAGATCCATGCCGACCTTGTGCGCCGCGGCCAGCGTCACATATCGCTCGGCACGCTGTATCCCGACAAAAAGAGCGGCTACATGACCGCGACGGCGCCCAGCAAGACCTTCAACCTCGCGGGCAACCAGCTGTCCAACATCCTCATCCCCGACAGAGAGCTCGCGAACGACTGGCGCATGAATATGTACTGCGGTATGCCGAATCCCCTGTCCATCGACGCGTGCAAGGCGGCCTATACCCTGTGCGACGACTGGCTTGAGGCGCTGCGCGGATATCTCGACGATAATTTTGCTTTTGTCGCCGACAGCCTGCAGCAGCATCTGCCCGCCGCAAGATTTTGCGTACCCGAGGGGACCTATCTGTGCTGGATCGACCTGCGCGCGCTCGGCAAGAGCGACGAGGAGCTCAAAAAGATCGTCTCGAGCGCCGGACTGTATATCGAATACGCGGACGAATTCGTCGCCGACGGCGCCGGCTTCGTGCGCATGAACATCGCCTGTCCGCGCTCCATCCTCAAAAGTGCGATGAGGATCCTGTGCACATCGCTCGGCGGCAGCTGGGAGGAGGGCCCGGACGCCGCGGCGCCCGGCGCGCCGCAAAAGCTCGCCGCGGGCGACCGTCTGCCGGATTTTATCTATGAGACGAAGGACGCGCGGGGTCTGCACATCGCCGACGCGCTCGGGGCGTCCGAAAAAACGGCGCTGCTGTTTCTGCGCTATTACGGGTGCAGCGTCTGTCGGCTCGACCTGCACGCGCTCGCGCAGCGGTACGACGATTTTCGCGCCGCCGGCTGCGCGGTGAAGGTCGTGCTGCAGTCTGCGCCCGCGCTGCTCAGAAAGGAGCTCTCGGAGCATCCGCTGCCGTTCGAGATCATCTGCGACCCGCAGCAGACGCTGTACAAGCGCTTTTGTATCGCCCCGGCAAAGAACAAGCTCGCGCTCGCCGGCGGCATCGCATCCGCGCGCAAGCTCAACGCAGCCAAGGCAGCCGGCCTTGTGCACGGCGCCTACGAGGGCGAGGAGCTGCAGCTCCCCGCGGTCTTCATCGTAAATGCAGACCGCGTCGTGGAATATGCGCATTACGGCAAGAACCTCGGGGACCTGCCGTCCCCGGACGCGCTCATCCGCCTCGCGCAGGGAAAATAGATATCCTCCGCAAACGGGCGGCGCTTTCCGAGCGCCGCCCGTTTGTTC
>JAYFQJ010000079.1:0-2254 GCA_034927165.1 Oscillospiraceae bacterium | reverse complement strand
GAGAACCCCATTTTACCATGAGGGGAAAATCACTATGGATTCTTCTTTCAAGTGTCCAACTTCATTATGCAATCAACCATATAAAAAAAGACAGATACTTGACGATGCGGATAAAGGAGGTGTAATAGGGCTTGTTGGTATAATCGTCAAAGGACTGGAAATTTTCCGTGAAGAGATATGGCAGAATGATCGCAAAGGGCGTTCCGTCGACAAGGATGCCCACGCGTCCCTCGCGCAGCTTTCCGCACAGCGTGTCCGGCCGCTCAGTGTGCCCTGTGCCGGAGAACAGGGACCACCGCCGGTTCTCAAAAAACGGCTCGATGAATCCGCTCTCCAGCACCATCTCGATGTCGATGGAGCGCAGCCGTTCCAGAATGGAATCCACCATTTTCCTGCTCACGCGATCCTTCAGATAAACAACGGATACCATCGTGTTGGACACAGAGCCAACATGGGTCATCTCAAAAACGAGGTCGGGGCTCTTGAGCCGACGGCGGATGAGCGTCATGTTGACCTTGATGGGCTCCGCAAAGCCCTCCCGGGAGGAGCGCACATTTTCCTCTGTGTAGCTCTCGCTGACGGAGCGATAGCTGAATCCCGGTACGATCGCCGTCGCGGCAAGCGCGCAGCCGTCGGCAACAAAGGCCGCCGCACCGCACATCATTGCATACAGAAGATCCTCATAATTGTCGCAAAGCTTTCCGTCGATCACTCGCTGGTCGCCGCGAACAAGATTTTCCATCAACGCCCGGGCATTGAGATATTCCCGTCCCCGCACGGACATGATGTTTTTGAAAAAGGTCTCGAACGCGAGCGTCATGTTGATCATGCCGTCGCACCACAGGCCCGCGCCGCGAATGTTCCCCGCGTTCACGTCGACCGCCACGATGTCCGCCGACGCGCCGCAGCGCTTTTTTATTTCATCGATATTCGTTCTGAGATCCTCGCTCAGCTTTGTCTTTTCCTTCATATGCATCACCGCGCTTATTATTTGCGGGATTGCATAGATTATCAGCCGTTTTGTCATACTATGAAAAAAGGCGGTGGAGATATGCTCAATATCACATTGCGTACGCTGATTGTCTACGTTTTTATCATTGCCGCCGTTCGCCTGTCCGGCAAGCGGCAGATCGGTGAGCTGCAGCCCGGCGAGCTCGTTACGACCATTCTGATCTCCAACCTCGCTTCGCTCCCCATTGAGGAAACCAATCTTGCGCTCCTTCCCTCCCTGCTGCCCATCGTTCTGATCGTCTCGCTTGAGATTCTGATGTCTTACGCGGAGATCCGCTCCCACAAATTCTCCGGCATCGTTTCCGGAAACGTAAAGACCGTCATTCGCAACGGCGTCATCGACCAGAAGGCGCTGTATTCCCTGCGCTACGGTATCGACGATCTGCTCGAGGCGCTGCGCGCAAAGGATATCTATGACTTAAACGAGGTCAACTACGCGGTCGTCGAAACAAACGGCGCGCTCAATGTCTGTAAAAAGCAATCGAAGCAATCGCTCGTGAGGGAGGACTTTCTGCCGGATGCCGCGACCGACCGACCGACGCTCTCACTCGTGATCGACGGGGAGATGCAGATGGAAGCGATGGAGCTGTGCTGCGTCAACGAGGCATGGCTGCACGAGCAGCTGGCGGCGCGCGGACTCTCTCTTTCGGAGATCCTCCTGCTTCAATACAGCGCCGACGAGCAGATAACGGTGATCCACAGGAGCGCGCAATGAAGCGTTTTTACATCGCCTGCGCCCTCCTGGCGCTCGTGCTTGTGCTCAATATTCTTTCTTATATCGCGCTGGACAGGACGACCGCTTCGATGGAGGCCCTTCTCTTACAAGCGCGTGTGGAATGTGCAGACGAACGGTATGCCGACGCCGTCCGATCCATAGACGCTCTCGAGCGACAGTTTGCGCACAGCCGACCGCTGTTGCTGCTGCTCGTGCGGCGCGATCTTTTTTATGAGATCGATCTTACGAACGCCTCGCTGCGCGCGTATGCAAACGAGGCGTCGCAGTGCGATTTCGACGCAGAAGCGGAGCGGGCGCTGCGCCGCATAGAGGTTCTTCGACACACAATGCTGCAATTCGGCTGAATCGTTTTGCACAAACAGAATGCAAATAAATATCCCCCGGCGAAGCCGGGGGTATTTCATATGCGGGCATAGCCCTATGTTACCAGCAGCGCCCAAATAGGCGCATATGCGGTCTGACACTTGCATAGAGATTTACTTGCGACCCGTAAACGGGTCTATCGTG
>JAYFQJ010000123.1:0-2978 GCA_034927165.1 Oscillospiraceae bacterium | reverse complement strand
ATGGTGTTCGTGCCCTCTATCAGCACCTTCATCATTTCCCGTATGCTCGGCGGCGGCGGAAATATCCTCATCGGAGATCTCATCGAGATGCAGTTCCTCGGCAATTCCTACAACCCGCATCTCGGCTCCGCGATGGCGCTGGTGCTGATGGTCATCGTTCTGCTGTGCATGAGCATTGCCAATACCTTTGATGATGAGGAAATGGAGGGGATGCTGGTATGACGGGAAAGATGTCCAGGATCTCCAAGGCCTACATGGGGCTGGTTTTCGCCTTTTTATACATCCCTATTTTCGTGCTTATTTTCTTTTCCTTTAACCAGTCGAAAAGCCGCAATGTGTTCACCGGCTTCACGCTCGACTGGTACCGGCAGCTGTTCGGAAACGACATGATCCTCAAGGCGCTGCTCATGACGCTCATCGACGCGGCGGTCTCGTCCGTGCTCGCGACGCTGCTCGGCACCGCGGCGGCTGTCGGCATCAGCTCGATGAAAAAATGGACGCGCTTCGCGGTCATGAACGTCACCTACATCCCCGTCGTCAACCCCGAGATCGTCACAGGCGTGTCCATGCTGCTGCTGTTCGTCGGTATGCGCGCGTTGTGGTCCGGGTTTCAGATGGGGCTCGTCACGCTCATCATCGCGCATATTACCTTCAACGTGCCGTACGTCATTCTGTCGGTCTGCCCAAAGCTGCGGCAGATGGACAAAAACCTGTATGAGGCGGCGCTCGATCTCGGCTGCAATAAGTACCAGGCCTTTTTCAAGGTCGTCATTCCGGAGATCATGCCCGGCATCGCGACCGGATTTCTGATGGCGCTGACCTATTCAATCGACGATTTTGTCATCAGCTATTTTACCTCGGGCACGGTGCAGACGCTGCCCATCGCGGTCTACTCGATGACCCGCCGCAAGGTGAGCCCCGAGATCAACGCACTGTCCACGCTGCTTTTTGTCGCGATCCTCACGATCCTCATGATTAAAAATTATGTCGATATCAAGGGGGAGAACAGGATAGCGAAGGAGAGCCGCCTATGAAAAAGCTTCTTTGCATGGCGTTGCTCGTTCTGCTGCTTTGCTCGCTCGCGCTGCCCGCGGCGGCGCTTGAAGTCTCGGACGATTACGACTGGACGCGGTTCAAAAACGACAAGCTGACGCTGTATGTCTACAACTGGGGCGAATATATCTCCGACGGTTCAGATGAGTCGAGTGATGTGATCGCGGAATTCGAGGCCCTCACGGGCATCACGGTGCACTATACGACGTTCGCCTCCAACGAGGAGATGTACGCAAAGATCAAAAGCGGCGGCGCGCAGTACGACATCATCCTGCCGTCCGATTATATGATCGCGCGCATGATCAATGAGGATATGCTCGAGCCGATCGATTTTGGGAATATCCCGAATTATGCGCTGGTCGACGACGTGTACAAGCACATGGAGTACGACCCGGACGACGCCTACTCGGTGCCGTATATGTGGGGGCTCGTCGGGCTTATCTACAACACAACGATGGTCGAGGACGATGTCACCTCTTGGGACGCCCTGTGGGACCAGCGCTATATGGGGAACATCCTCATGTTCAGCAATTCCCGCGACGCGTTCGGCATCGCGCTGCTGAAGCTGGGATACTCGCTCAACACGACTGACGACGGCGAGCTCGCTGAGGCCGCGCAGTTGCTCAAGGATCAGAAAATGCTCGTGCAGGCGTACGTCATGGACGAGATATTCAACAAGATGGAGGGCGGGGAAGCCGCCGTCGCGCCCTATTACGCGGGCGACGCACTGACGATGATCGACGAAAACCCCGATCTCGCGTTCGTTTATCCGGAAGAGGGGACCAACTATTTTGTCGACGCGATGGTTATACCGTCCGGCTGCGCAAATAAGGAAGCGGCCGAGATGTTTATCAACTTCATGTGCGAGCCGGAGGTCTCTGCGGCGAACGCGGAATATATAGGCTATTCCACGCCCATCGGCGCGGCGAAGGAGCTGCTTGATCTCGATCCCGAGACCGAAGCGATCGCCTATCCGGACGAGAGCGTCATGGAGAATACCGAGGTATTTAAGCTGTTGCCGGAGGATACCAACACGGCGATGGACAAATACTGGACGGAGATTCTCAGCTATAACGAAAACCAGAATCTGTGGATCGGCCCCGTATTTCTTGTCGGTGCACTCGCTGCCTCCGTCGTTATTCTGATCGTTCGCGCGCGCAAGAAAAACCGCTCGATCTATTGAACGGATTTCAACAAACGCTTTTCTTTTTGAAAAATATGTGGTACCATCGAATCAAGGGAAGCCCGTTTGGAGCGGATGTCCCGCGCATATACGTTCACGCGCGGCGGATTTCAAAAGCGCGGGAGCGATTTTGACGCCGGCGGACGCATCTTCCGCCCTGAAAGGGGTATTTGACAAAGTACTAATTTTTTCAGGAGGATGACTTATGGGACTCAAGGATATTTTCAGCACAAAAAAGACCACCACAACCAAATCCATCGCCACTGAGGACGAGACGACCGCAGCGGCCAAGGCCGCCGCAGTCAAGGCTGCCGCTGAAAAAGCCGCGGCCGCAAGGACCGCTGCGGTAAAAGCCGCGGCCGAGAAGGCCGCAGCCGCCAAGACGGCCGCAACCGCCGCCGCAGCTGCAGCCAAAAAGTCCGTCGATGACATCGCAAAAGAGGTCATCCGCGGCAATTGGGGCAACGGGCAGGAGCGCAAGGATCGCCTGACCGCCGCCGGGTATGACTACAGCACCGTGCAGACGTGCGTCAACGCCATGCTCAAAAACGGCACGGCCGGCGGACAGAAGTCCGTTGAGGAGATCGCCCGGGAGGTCATCCGCGGCAACTGGGGCAACGGACAGGAGCGCAAGGATCGCCTGACCGCCGCAGGATATGACTACAGCACGATTCAGGGAAAGGTCAACGAGCTGCTGAAATAGCACAGACTTTTTTCAAAATAAAGAGGCGGGGGGGGGGCG
>JAYFQJ010000135.1:0-15928 GCA_034927165.1 Oscillospiraceae bacterium | reverse complement strand
CCTATCCGGAGTGTCGATGCGCTTGATGAAGTCATAGTATCCACTTCGGGAGACACAGAAAAAGCTGCACATGGTTGACACGCTATATTTGCTCCGATGCTTGTAGATGACACGATATTTGATACTGGCTTTCACTTCCTTACAGTGAGATAGAGAAAATCCCGCAGCAACTCATTTTCCATCTTTAGACGTTTGTTTTCATAGTTGTATTCTTGTAACGAAACTGCGGCTTTTCCACCTCGCTGCTTAGTGGGTAACAAACCGGCTTCTTTCCGTAGTTCTTTGTTGTTCTCTCTTGTGCACATATTTTTTATTGTCTTAAATGGCTTGCAGTATTCTTCGGATAATGATTTTATGGTCGCCCCGCTGCGGTGCTTTGCTATAATTTCATTTATGATGCTTTGTGGTGTGTTCCTGTTCCTTTTTTTCTGGACATGCAAAAACCTCCTGTCGTAGTTTCCATTCTACGACAGGAGGCCTTTTTTGTCATTGTCCGTTTGGGGCGGAATAGTTCATAGTTCAACAACGGAGGCGCCTTTTTGCAGCTCAAAATCCGGTTTTGTTGTAGTTGGGGTAGACCGTGCCCTCGTTGTAGTCGATCCCGCCGGGAAAGTTGGCGCTGCGCAGGATACCGGGGGCTTTTCCTCTCCGGAGGAGCTCGTCCACCGCGACGCTCGTGATGCTCCACCGACTATAATCGCTCGCGATGCCGCTCGCCGCCGCGTAACGGGAATCGAGGCCCTTCACCTCAAGCATCGCCTCCGCCGCGGGCGCGCAGTTGTCGATGACGAGCGTGACCATCTCATACAGCTTTTTTCCGCTCGAATGGACGGCATCCACCGCCCGCGCATATTTCATGCTCGTGAAGGCGATGACGCGCACGCCGCGCTTTTCCGCTTCGTACGCGAGGTCGACGACGCTCGCCGTGCGCCCGGAAACGCTGCCGACAAACAGCACGTCGCCGCGTCCGATATGCGCCTTTTTGAGCGCGTAGGCCGCGAGCCCCTCCATGTTGCCGTCGACGGGAAGATCGGGGCGCGGGTGCGCCTGATTGTGGCTCGTGTGATTTGTGAGGTCGAGATTGTAGTGGAACGGCTTATAGAAAGCAGGCCCGCCGCCGCGGTCGAGCACGTCGTATTCCATGTAGTGGCAGATACCGCTGAGGTAGATGTTGCCGCCCGCTTTTATGGAGTCGGCGATCAGTGCGCCCGCTTTTATAATGTTCTCCGTTTGTGTCTCTCGGATCTCCGCAAACAGGTCGTCCACGCTTTTTCGATAGGTATCCAGCAGCATTTTCTTTCCTCCTTACAGATGATGTCGGCTCAACTATACCACGATCGGGCACAAAAAAACAGTGCGAAAAGGGGCCTCCGCGATCGGAGGCCCCCACTTTTACAGAGCAAAATCCTGTGCGTCGAGCTTCGGATGCTTCGGTGAGCGCCTGGGAATGCGCTTGACCGGCGCGTACACGAACTTTTTACAGCGAAAATAGGGAGAGACGATGCCGTGCTTTGCGCATTCGATCATCGTGCCGTCTTTGGATTTCGAGCCAAGCTCGCAGTATTCACAAGCGGGAACGATGCTGTTCCCGAACAACGCTGTTTTTGCCTTCATGATCAACCATCCCCGTCAAAATTCCATGTCATTATAATATATTTTATTCAATTAGTAAACAGTGGCAGCTTTTTCTTCCCGCCGACAAAAATGACAGAGAGCAAAAAAAGAAAAAAGGAAAATGCGGGGGAAACGCAGAACAGCCTTGCGGCGACAGACGCGCCCTGCGCTAAAACTGGTGTCGAGTCGGTACCCGAGAGCAGCAGATGCAAAATGCAGCTGCTCAGCAGCAGGTGAACCGGCCGCACACACAGCAGCGGACGCAGCGAGAGGCCGCTTTGCTGTGTCAGCGCGCGCACCTGCAGCAGAACCGAGACGCCGCACAGCGACACGCAGGCGAGAGCCAGATAGAGTCCCAGTATGGAACCCACGTCGGCGGAAAACGCGCAGGCGGAGGAGACCTCGCACAGCGCGGTGAACAGCCAGCGCACGAAAACGCTCTGTATGCGCAGCAGCTTTAAAAGATGGAAAAACAAGCTCCCCGCACAGGAAAACAAGACCACGTAGGCACACAGGCCCGCCGTCGCGCGCACGGCGCCCGCGAGCGAGCCCGCGAAGGATGCCGGCGCGTTCCCCGAAAAGGCTGCCGGAGAAGCGCCGCAGCGGCGAAAGTCCCTGCGATAGAACAGAAAAATGCCGGCAAGCGTCGTAAGCGAGGCGAGCGACAGCGAGATAAACAGATAAATTCCGGCCCGCGCGCTGCCGAACAGCGATACGCCGACGCCGGAGATGAGGTAGGCGGGGCCGGCGTTGACGCACCCCGCGAGCAGCAGAGAGGCCTGCTTCTTATTCAGGAATCCCATAGCCTCCGCCTGGCTGAGCACCTTCGCCCCCATCGGAAAGCCGCCGCACAGAGAAAAGAGGACGCACAGACACAAGCACAGCGGTCTGCTCTTTTGGAAGGCGGGCCGCAGCAAAGCCCAGAGGTAATCCGCAACAAACAGAAAAGGAAACAATGACGGCACGAGCACCGTATAGCACAGATCCAGACCGTCGAGCAGGCCCTGCTTTGCCTGTGCCGGGAATACGGCAAGCAGCACGGCGAAGCAGACTGCTCCCGCACATTGCCGCTGTTGTCCGCCCTCGCGCATCTCCATGTCTTTCGCCTTTCGCCGTGGATAATCTGTCCGTCCTATAAATATATATATTTAAGGAAAGGGCGGCCTATGAGAAAACAAACGAAAAAGCAAACGATCAGCGCGCTCGCCCGCGCGGCGGATTTTCCGCAGGACGCGTTCGGCGGTGCAGCGTGTATCCATGTCACGGACGGGGAGGATGTGCTGGTTGAATCCTGTCGTGGGGTGCTCGCGTGCACGGAGGACAAAATGGTTTTTGATATGGGCCGTTTTCGGCTGAGCGTCGTCGGCCGCGCGCTTGTGCTGCGGGAGTTGTCAAAGGATGGAACGCTGCGCATCGACGGGCGCGTCAGCGGCCTGCTGTTTGACGGCAAGGAGGCGGATTGATGCTGCTGCGGATCCTGCTGCGCTATTGCGCAGGCTATGTCGAGGTGCGCTGTACAGGCGGTTTTCCTGAAAAATTTCTCTGCGCGGCCATGCGGGAGGGCCTCGACGTTTTCGACGTCCGCCCGCGTGCGGGAGGCATGGAGTTCTGCGTGCTTGCCGGTGAATATGCCGCCGCCGCACGCGCCGCAAAAAAATGCCAGTGCCGCACGCATATACTCAAAAAGCACGGGCTGCGTTTTCCTCTGCATGGCGTGCGGCAGCGCGGCCCTCTGGCGGCGGGGATCGCGGTGTTTGCGGCGGTGCTGCTGTTCCTCGGCAGCTGCGTCGTGAGCGTCGATATCGCCGGCAGCAGCCTCGTTTCCAAAGACGCCCTGCTCACGGCGCTTGAAAAAAACGGTCTTGCGCCCGGGATGCTGCAAAGCGACGTGCAGGTCGACTCTGTTGAGCAAAACGTGCTCATGGAGCTGCCGCAGCTCGCATGGATCGCCGTCAACCTCAGTTTCGGAAAGGCGACGGTCGAGGTCACCGACAAGCAGACGAAGCCCGCCGACGGTGTGCCGCAGATGGGCTTGTACATCGTCGCGGCGTGCGACGCGCAAATCAAGCGCATCGATGTACAAAGCGGCGTTGCTCAGGTGCGGCCGGGCGACGTGGTCACGGCAGGGCAGACGCTTGTCCTTCCGGAGGCGAATGTGCTCACGGGCTCATGGACGGGCGGCGTGAGCGCGGATATCCTCGCTTACACCGCATATGAGAAGACATTTTTCGTCCCGCGCAGTTATACCTGCAGCATCCTGACGGGTGCCGCGGCCCGTCACTGCACACTGACGCTGCTCGGTGCGCGCATTCCGCTCGACTGGACGAAGGATCCCTTCATGCGCTCGCAGATCGGGAGCTATAAAGAACCGTTCCGCCTGTTCGGCGTGGAGCTGCCTGTCGCGCTTGTAACGCAGGAGTACAGCGAGCTGCAAACGCGAACGGTCGAGCTCGACGAGCGGCGCGCGCAGCTGTTTTTGAAGGAAGAAGCCGCCGCCTATGAAAAGGATGCGCTCGCCGCCTGCCGCATTCTCAGCAGGGAGACGCTTTTTGAGCCGACGACGACCGGCTGGCAATACACCGTGCGGTGCCTTTGCGAGGAAAGGATCGAAAATTATATTCAAATTGAATAAAAAACCTGTATTATTCTGTTTATTTATGCTATAATCAAAACATCTTATTTTTTGTGAAAGGAAACGGAATTGGCGCAGAAGGAATTCATGATAGGGGAGTATGCCGCGCAGATATTCGGAAATCTTGACGGCAACATCGATTATATAGAAAAAGAGTTTCTGGTGCAGCTCATCGGGAGGGGCGACACGGTGACCATCACGGGGGAGGACGCGGCCGTAGCGCTCACGGAGAAGGCGCTCGCGGCGCTTGTGGACGTCGTGCGCGCGAACGGAGAGTTGGACGACCAGACGATGCGCTATTGCGTTGGCATGGTCAAGTCCGGCGAGGAGGCCGCGTTGTCACAGCTCGGAGCCGGCTGCATTCTCGTCACGGCAGCGGGAAAGCCCATCAAGCCTAAGACCTACGGCCAGAAAAAGTATATCGAAGCGATCGAGAAGAACAACATTGTATTCGGCGTCGGCCCCGCCGGCACGGGAAAGACCTACCTCGCGGTCGTCATGGCGGTCAAGGCGCTCAAAAACCATGAGGTCACGCGCATCATTCTCACGCGGCCCGCGGTGGAAGCGGGAGAGCATCTCGGCTTTTTGCCGGGAGATCTGCAGACGAAGATCGACCCCTACCTGCGCCCGCTGTACGACGCGCTGTTCGATACGCTCGGGCCCGACGGCTTCCAAAAGCAGTCGGAGCGCGGCGTCATAGAAGTCGCGCCGCTCGCGTATATGCGCGGGCGCACGCTCGACAATGCGTTCGTCATCCTTGACGAAGCGCAGAACACGTCGCCGGTGCAGATGAAGTTGTTTCTGACACGCGTCGGCGCCGGCTCCAGGATGGTCGTCAGCGGCGATGTGACGCAGATCGACCTCGGCACGAGACACTCCGGCCTCGTCGATGCGACGCGCATCCTGAAAAATATCGAGGGTATCACGGAAATACGGTTTACGGAAAAGGACGTGGTTCGTTTCCGCCTTGTCGCAGAGATCGTCAAGGCATATGAAAAGGCCGCAAAAAAAACAGGGGGAAGTAAAAATGTCAAATAAAGTATTCATCTCAAATCGCCAGAACACCGTTAAAATACCGTCCGGCATCCGGCTGCTCATCCGTCGCTGCTGCAACGCCGTGCTGAAGTACGAAAATTTTGAGTATCCCGCGGAGATCAGCGTGAGCTTTGTCGACAACGCGGAGATCAAGCTGCTCAACACCGAACACAGGAACAAGCCGGTAGAAACGGACGTGCTGTCCTTCCCGATGTTTGAGAAAGGCACATGGAAGCCGGATGAGGAGACGGGGGCGGTCGTGCTCGGCGATATCGTCATCTCCGTAGAAAAGGCGGTCGAGCAGGCAAACCTGTTCGGCCATACGCTGCAGCGCGAGATCGCGTTTCTCACCGTTCACTCGATGCTCCACCTGCTCGGCTATGACCATGAGCTCGGCGGCATTGAGGAGGTGCATATGCGGGAAAAAGAGGAGCTGGTGCTCAAGCAGCTCGGTTTACCGCGCGGCCTGAGCTATGTCGCCGAAGAGGATTACAATGCCTGATAAGAGCCTTTTCGCTGCGATCGTCGGCAAACCGAACGTCGGCAAGTCCACGCTGCTCAACCGGATGCTGGGCGTACGGCTCGCGATCATCTCCCCGAAGCCGCAGACGACGCGCAACCGCATCCTCGGTGTTGTGACGAACGGGGAGGATCAATTCGTTTTTATCGACACGCCCGGCTTCCACGCGCCGCGCAACCGCCTTGACGCGCATATGGTCAAGGCCGTTCGCGATTCGGCGGCGGACGTCGATTGCGCACTGTTCATGACCTGGCCGAAGACGGACTTTGACGCTGAGGAGCAGTCGCTGCTGGACGAGCTGTTTCAAAGAAAGCTGCCCGTCGTGCTGGTCGTCAACAAGTCCGATACGGTGGAAGCGCCAGCAGGCGAGACCGCATGCGCGGCTCTCGCGGTTCTGCGGCCGTTTGCAGGGTCCGCGCTCATCAGCGCGCTCAACGGGGACGGTGTCGATGCGCTGACGAAAACGCTCTCTGCGCTCGCGTGCGAGGGACCGCATATGTTTCCGGACGATACGCTCACCGACATCCCCGAGAAGGTCGTGGTCGCCGAGCTCATTCGCGAGCGACTGCTGTGCGATCTGTCGCAGGAGCTGCCGCACGGATGTGCCGTGAACGTTGTTCGCTTTAAAGAACGTGAGAACAGAGCCCTGATCGACATCGACGCCGAGATCGTCTGCGAAAAGGATTCGCACAAGGGCATGATCATTGGAAAGGGCGGCGCGATGTTAAAAAAGATCGGCTCGGAGGCGCGCGCGTCCATAGAGAGCTTTCTCGACTGCCGCGTGAATCTGCAGCTTTGGGTCAAGGTCCGCGAGGGCTGGCGCGACAAGGAAAATTTTATCCGCGATTTCGGCTATTAGATTTTTAAAAAGTATTTTATTATTGTAAATTTTCCGCCTTCACCTTCATATACTGCTGTAAACGGGTCAATACTCACAGCAGACGGAGGACGGGCATATGACGGACAGGCTTTGGGACAATTTCTGCAAAAGCGGCAGGATCGAGGACTATCTGCAGTACAAGCAGAAGCTGGAGACCGCCGCCGCGGGGGACTACAATGAAAACAACGGCGCAGGGTCTCGTGATCTGGGAGACCCGGACGGGCGAGGCGGACAGAGTCATAACGATACTGACGGCTGACGGCGTAATCACCGCCTATGCCAAGGGCTCGCTGCGCCCGAAAAACAAACTGACGTCGCCGACGGCGATGCTGAGCCTGTCCGACTTTGAGCTGTTCACCGGCAAAAATATGTTCACGGTGGACGACGCGCTCGTGAAGCTTCGCTTCGTGCGGCTTATGGCGGACGCGACGGCCTATGCGCTCGCGGTGTATTTCTGTGAGCTCATGAAGCTGCTCGCCCCCATCGAGGACGACGCGAGGGAATACCTGTCGCTGCTGCTCAACGCGCTGTACCTGCTCGACGAGGGAAAGAAGCCGCGCTGGCTCATAAAGTGCGTGCTCGAGCTGCGGCTGATGGCGCTCGCGGGTTATGCGCCGCAGGCGGATGTCTGCGCGGTTTGCGCAGGCGCGGTGGAGGACGGATTTTTTGACGCGGAGAACGGCGTGCTGCTGTGTGCGGACTGTGCGCGCAGGGCGGCCCGGCCGGTCAACTGCGGCGCGGCGATGTCTGCGGCGCTGCGGCACATTCTTTACGCGCCGGCAAAAAAAGCGTTTGCATTCGATCTCGCCGCGGGCGTTCGCACCTCCTTTGCTGCGCTGTGCGAGGATTATGTGCAGCGGCGCATCGAACGCAGGCTGCCTACGCTCGATTTTTACGTGGCGCTCGCTCAGGAGAAATAAAGGAAATACATATATGGGAAAAGTACTTACTTACGAGGCAAGACTGGAATTCGACAAGGTGCTCGCACAGATCGCCGAGCACGCGTGCAGCGCGGCGGCCAAGGCTGCGCTGCTGGCAACGCAGCCGGAGACCGAGTTATATAAGGCTTATGAATTGCTGGAGGTGACCGACGCGCTGTTCGTTCAGCTGTCGCGCGCGGGTTCTCCCTCCATTTCTGCGGTCAGCGACATCCCGGAGCTGTGCATGCGCGCGGAAAAGGGCGGCATGCTCGGCATGGGAGAGCTGATTCGTATTCGATCCATGCTGCGCAATGCCCGCGCACTCAATGCGTGGTACAACGGCGGCGGCGCGGCGGTGTGCGACGCGCTGTTTTACGCTTTGTACGAGGATGTGACGCTCGAACGGCGTCTCGGGGACGCAATTTTGAGCGAGACGGAGATGAGCGACGACGCTTCGCCGCAGCTGCGCGAGATCCGTCGGCTCATCCGCAAGGCGGAGAGCTCTGTGCGGGACAAGCTGGACGCGATCCTGCGCTCGTCGGCAACGCAGAAATATCTGCAGGACGCCGTCGTCACGCTGCGCGGCGGTCGTTTTGTCGTGCCCGTCAAGCAGGAGCCCAAAAACGAGATCACGGGCCTCGGGCACGATGTGTCCTCGAGCGGCTCGACTTATTTTGTCGAGCCCGCCGCCGTGGTCGAGGCCAATAACCGCATCATGGAGCTCAAGGGCGAGGAGCTCAAGGAGATCGACCGCATCCTCGGCGTCTTTTCGGAGGAGATATCCGGCATCGGACAGCGTCTGCGCGACAGCTATGCGGCGTTCGTGCAGCTCGACGCCGCGCTTGCAAAGGCAAAATATGCCGCGGAGCGCGCATGCGCCAAGCCGCTTTTGAACGACGAGGGACGCATTGTGCTCAAGAAGGCGCGGCATCCGCTCATTCCGAAAAATACGGTGGTGCCCATCGACCTGACGCTCGGCGTCGACTACAACGCGCTCGTCATCACCGTCCCCAACACCGGCGGCAAGACAGTGACGCTCAAGACGGTCGGCCTGCTGACACTGATGGCCTCCTCCGGTATCCCCGTGACGGCGAACGACGGCAGCGAGCTGTGCGTGTTCTCGCGGGTGCTTGTCGATATCGGCGACGAACAGAGCATAGAACAGAGCCTGTCCACCTTTTCGGCGCACATCAAAACGACGGCGGAGATCCTGCGCGTTGCGGATGAGCAGTCGCTCGTGCTGCTCGACGAGCTCGGCGCGGGCACCGATCCCGCCGAGGGCGCGGCGCTTGCGACGGCGATTCTCGAGCGGCTGCGCTCGCGCGGCTGCCGCGTGCTCGCGACGACCCATTACGGAGAGCTCAAGATGTACGCCCTTGAAACAGACGGCGTGCAGAACGCGAGCTGCGAGTTCGACGTCGCGACGCTGCGGCCCACATATCGCTTGAATATCGGCATACCAGGCCGCTCCAACGCGCTGCTCATCGGCGAAAAGCTGGGCCTCGACAAGACGCTGCTGGACGACGCGCGCCGCAGCATGAAGCAGGAGGACCGCCGCTTCGAGGACGTGCTCAACGAGATCGAGGCGCTGAAAAGCGAGCTGTCCCGCAAGCAGGACGAGATCGAAGCGCAGAAGCTGAGCGCCGAAGAAACCGTGCGGCAGGGGAAGGCGGAATATGAGCGGCTCGCGCGCGAGGGGCGGCGGGAGCTTGATGCCGCAAAGTTGCGCGCGAAACAGATCGCAAGCGACGTACAAGCGAACGCCTACAAGCTGATGGACGAGCTCAAAAAGCTCGAAATGGATAAAGATAAAAACGTGCAGGAGGCGCGCCGACGCGCCAAGGCGATCGCCAATTCGGACAAGCTGTATGATATGGCGGACCCTGTGGCCGAGTTTGAAGCGGACAATCTGCCGAAGCTGACGACGGTCGCGCCCGGCGATGCGGTGTATGTCGCGGCGCTGCGCGCGTCGGGCACAGCGATGTCCGCACCCGACGCAAAGGGCATGGTCGAGGTGCAGACGGGCAGCGTCAAAACGCGCGTGTCGCTTGCAGAGCTGCGCCGGCCGCCGGCGGCGCCGAAGAAAAAAGCACGCACTGTTTCCGCAGCGGCTGTTATGGGTGCCGATGTTCGCAGCGGTCAAAACGAGATCAATCTGCTGGGGAAAACGGTGGACGAGGCGGTGCTCGAGGTCGACGCGTTTATCGACAGCGCGGTGCTGTCGCATATCAATACGGTCTATATCATCCACGGCCGGGGCACCGGCGCGCTGCGGACGGGAATTCAGCAGCATCTGCGCACCATGCGGCAGGTAAAGTCCTTTCGCCTCGGGAAGTACGGCGAGGGCGAGGACGGCGTGACGGTCGTGGAGCTAAAATAGAAGAACAAAAACGGAAACGGAAGGGAATCGAAATGGAACAAACAGTGAGGATCTGTGATGCGACGATCTGGCTTGGCGAACAGACGCCGGGCTATTCGATGAGTGCAAAAGAAAAGCTCGAGACGGCGAAGCAGCTGGAGCGTCTCGGCGTCGACGTGATCGAGGTCGGTTATCTGCTGCCGCAGAGCGCCGAAGCAATCGACGAGATCGCGCGGAGCATGACGGACGCGATTGTCAGCGTCATGTGCCGCCCAAACGCGAAGGAAATAGAAGCGGCGCTCGCGGTCGTCGGAAAAGCGGCACACGGCAGGGTAGATATCGTCGCGCACCCCGGAGAGCCTCTGAAAAAGGCCGTCTTGGCCGCCGTAAAAAAGACGGCTGCGGAGGTAACGCTGCTTGTCGCGCCGGAGAATGAGGCGCAGCTCGGGCAGTCCGCGGCGGAAGCGGCGCTTGCGGGCGCTCAGACGATTTGCGTTTGCGACGTTTCGGGCGCATACGCGCCGGGCGAGTTTGAGCGTTTGATCGGCCTTGTACGGGAGGCGGCGCCGGCCGTCGCCGTATCAGCGATGGGCTACAACGATCTCGGCATGGCGTCAGCAAACGTCCTCGCCGCGGTAAAGGCCGGCGCGCACGAGGTAAAATGCTCGGTGCTGGGCGTCGGAGAACGCGCGGGCACGGCTGCGCTCGAGGAGGTAGCCGCAGCGCTCGATGCGAGAGAGGATTACTACGGCGCAAAGAGCAATATCCGTCTGCGCGGCGTTTACAGGACCTGCAAATTTGTCGCAACGGTGCTCGGCTATCAGATAGAATCCAACAAGCCTGTCATCGGCGATGGTGCAGGCATGGCGGGCGGCGGACTGCTGCAGCCCGAAAGCTTCGGTATATTCCGCAATAATCTCGTGCTGGGGAAATTTTCCTCCCGCACCGATTTTGATGCCCGCGTGACGGAGCTCGGCTATATTCTGAGCGACGAAAAGCTCGCGGAGGGCTATGACCAGTTCACCGCGCTCACCGCGCGCAAGAAGGCGGTCTCCGACCGCGACATCGAGGCGATCGTCGAACCGCTCGGCCCTGTCGTCAAGGATACGTTTGAGCTTGTGAACTTTGTCATCAATTCCGGCTCCATGTTCCCGTCGACGTCGACGATCCTGCTAAAGAAGAACGGCAGGGAGACGACGAAGGTCGAGATCGGCTCCGGCCCGGTCGACGCCGCCTTCAAGGCTGTCGACCGCGTCGCGAAATATGAGGTGTCGCTTGAAAACTACGCGCTGCAGTCGGTGACGGAGGGCGAGGATGCGCTGGGCGACGCAGTCGTCAAGGTGCGCTACAAGGATCGCCTGTTCACCGGGCGCGGTCTTTCAACCGACGTCGTGGAGGCGAGTATTCGCGCGTATGTCAACGCGCTCAATAAGATCGCCGCCGCCGCGGGTGACGACGCGGAGCAGCAGTAATCCTTTAAATATGACGAAGGCATCCGGGCGATCGATATCGCCCGGATGCCTTTATGATTCCCTTGCCCTTTTAGGCCTGCTTCAGAAGAAAATCCAGCAGCAGGGGATTGAGCGCCCCCGGACTGCGCTGCGGATAATCATGATTTCCACGCAGCTTTACAACGGCGCAGTTTACGTTGAGCCGACCGAGCGTATCGACGGAACGAATCGTCTCCGCGGTTTCAGAGCGGCCGCACACGGCGAGCATGGGAAACGCGATATCCTTATAGCCGACCTCTTCGCTGAGATGCACGCGGTTTTCGTAGCTGAACCAGGCGGCATACTGCTCGGGTGTGATTTTTGCGGAGTATTGCGCCATATATTGCGCCTGCGCTTCGCTGTAGCCCCAGTAGCGGCCCTGCAGCCGCACGAGCGCGCCGCAGCGCAGCGACGCTGTTGCTAATTTCGCCATGCGCGTATAAACGGCGCAGCTTTGTTTTGTCGCGCATACCCACGGACTCAGGAATACGGCGCGATTGAAGCGGGACGGCTGCCGCGCGGCGAGCGCCACGGCGAGTTCAGCGCCGACGGAGTGCCCGACGACGGCGATCGGCCCCTGTGCTGCGAGCTCGTCGACATATTCTGCGAGCGCGGAGAGCGTACTCTCCCGCGCGTAGAGTTCGCCGACCGCCTCGCCGGCACCGGGAAGGTGGGGGATAAAAAGTCGAAAATGTTCCGATAATGCGGCATATTGGTTGCAAAAGCAGTCGCACGCGCCTGCGCCGTGCAGCAAAAGCAGGGTGGGCGATTGCTCGCTGCCGAAGGTCATAGTATGCATAAAAATAGATTCTCCATTTCAGAGAAAACCTCTCCCGCGGGGCGAACGCCTCTACCGCTGCGTTCCGCGAAAAAGTTTCCTCTACATTTGCAAAAGCTTCAAAAAGCGGCTGTAAATCAGCTTTTCGGGACGGTATAATGATCTCATTAAGCAATGGGAGGAAATTCCGTGAATCTAACAATATTCGGTGACAGCGTCATGAAGGGCGTTTCATATATAAACGGAAAATATCAGATATCCGCGGCGAGCTTTGCGAAAAGCGCGCCGTTGCCGGTCGACGTACGCTGCCGGTTCGGCTGCACATCCGAAAAGGGCCTCGACATTCTGAAAAAGCAGGCTGACAGGATCGAACCGCAGCAGACCATTCTGCTGGAGTTCGGCGGCAACGACTCGGATTTCGACTGGGACGACGTCGCGCGGCGCCCGGACGAGCCGCACGGCTCCAAGGTCAGCGTGCGCGGCTTTGAGGAGCATCTTCGCGCCATGATCTCCTTGTTGCGTGCGCGGGGGGCGAAGCCGGTGCTCATGACCCTGCCGCCCATCGACCCGTTCCGCTATTTTGATTATATTTCCGTCAACCGCGACGCGGATGCGCTGCTGCATTGGCTGAAGCACAAGGAGCGCATTTACACGTTCCAGGAGCAGTACTCGCTCGCCGTCAACCGGATCGGCGAAGCGTGCGGCGTGCCGGTTGCGGATGTGCGCGCGGCGTTTCTGCGGCTTGACGATTTTCTCCCGTACATCAGCGACGACGGTATTCACCCGAACGACGACGGCCATGCGCTCATCACGCAGACACTGTCCGACTTTTTCGAGAGAACGGCTTAGATATCGCTCTTTTCTTCTTCATGCGGCGTCGCCGTCGTCTCAATGGGCGCGCTCTGCGCGTCCTTGGGCGCCGCGCTCACACCGTGCCAGAGACGCCAGGCCTTTACGCCCTGCAATACGGCGAGGACGGCGACCGCGAGGTCGTCCATCTGACCGAAACCGAGGAAGGTGTCTGGGATGATATCGATGGGGCTGACAAGATAAATTACGGCAGCGACTGCGATCACGGCCGACCGCACGAGCTGCTTTTTCTTTTCCTCCACGCTGCTCACCTCATTTGCTTTCATAATAGCATAACGAACGAAGCGTGTAAATGAAAAAGACGGTTGGAAAGCGCTCCGAAAGAGTATATAATTTGTTTTAATAAGAACGAAGAGGTATAAAATGATCCGCTTTGAATGTGATTACGGCGAGGGCGCGCACCCCGAGGTGATTCGGCTGCTTTCGCAGACGAATATGGAGCAGACGCCCGGCTACGGGACCGACGTCTATTGCGATAAGGCGCGGGCGATCATTCGCGGTCTGTGCGGCGCGCCGGATGCCGACGTGCACTTTCTTGTCGGCGGCACGCAGGCAAACACAACAGTCATCGCGAGCGCGCTGCGGCCCTACGAGGGGGTGCTGTGCGCGGCGACAGGTCACATCAACGCGCATGAGACGGGCGCGATCGAAGCGACGGGGCACAAAGTTCTCGCGCTGCCCGAACAGAGCGGAAAGATCACCGCGGCGCAGATCGAAAGCGCGTGGCGCGGTCATATCAACGACGACACATTTGAGCACACCGTGCGCCCCGGCATGGTCTATCTGTCGCAGCCGACCGAATACGGAACGCTCTATTCAAAGGTGGAGCTCTCGGAGATCAGCGGCGTTTGCCGCAGCTGCGGACTGCCGCTGTTCGTGGATGGCGCGCGGCTGGGCTACGGGCTCGCGTCGCCCGCGAACGATCTGACACTGCAGGATATGGCGCGGCTGTGCGACGTATTCTATATCGGCGGCACCAAAGTCGGCGCGCTTTTCGGCGAGGCGGTCGTCATCACGCAGGACGCGCTCAAAACCAATTTTCGCTATTCCATCAAGCAACGCGGCGGCATGCTTGCTAAAGGGCGGCTGCTCGGTCTGCAGTTTATCGCGCTGCTTGAAAACGGCTTGTATTTTGATATTTCAAAGCGGGCGGTCGATCTGGCGCTGCGCATAAAATCGGCGCTTGAGGCGGACGGCTGTCCTTTTTTGCTTGAGTCCTTTACCAATCAGCAGTTCCCGATCCTGCCGGACGACAAGCTCGCGGCGCTTGAGAAGAAATACGTATTCTCCTTCTGGGCGAAGCCGGACGCGGATCACACGGCGGTGCGCATCTGCACGAGCTGGGCGACGCGGGAGGCAGACGTCGATGCGCTCATCGGCGACCTCGCGTGATGCTGCGCGAGCGCGCGCGGGCGCTGAAAACCGATGTGCCGGCGGTTTATCTCGCCATGCGCAGCAAGGACACGCCGTGGTATGCGAAGGCGCTCGCGGGACTGACCGTCGTCTATGCGTTGTCGCCGGTCGATCTGATCCCCGATTTTATCCCCGTGCTCGGATATCTCGATGATCTCATCATTCTTCCCGCGCTCGTCGCGCTGACGGCGCGGCTGATCCCGCCGGCGGTGTTTGCCGTCTGCCGCGGGCAGGCAAAGGGACTTGACCTCAAAAAGCGATGGTATTGCGCGCTGCCGGTCGTGCTGGTCTGGCTTGTCCTGCTGGCCGCGCTCATGCGCGCCGTGTTCTTTTCATCTAAGGCCTGAGTATTGTCCGGCGAACGAAGGCCGCAATGTGCAGAATGATAAAGAGAGGGGAAGATGAGATGAAAAACCACAGGGTAAAAATGATCGCGCCGATCATCGTAACGGTCATTTTTGTGCTGTACTACCTGGGATTTGCGGCAATATGCATCACGATCCCGGAGATCCCGCCGACGGTGAAGGTGATCTTCGGTATTGTTCCGTTGGTGCTGGCGGGCGCAATGATCTATGTTTTGATAAAGCGGATAAAAGAAATAAGGAGCGGTGAAGAAGATGATCTTGGTCAATACTGATTACATCACGGGAAAAGAGCTGGAAATGCTGGGCTTGGTCAAGGGCAGCACGATCCAATCGAAAAACATCGGAAAGGACATTACTCAGGCGCTGAAAACGCTCGTAGGCGGAGAGCTGGGCGCATACAACGAAATGATGAACGAGGCGCGGGCGCTTGCGACCAAGCGTATGGCCGCGGAAGCAGAGGGGTTGGGGGCGGATGCGATCGTAAACATCCGTTATGCATCCTCCGCGATCATGCAGGGTGCGGCAGAGGTCATTGCCTACGGCACCGCCGTGAAGTTCGTGTGAACGGACCCCGGCGCCGGATATAAGGAGCGCACAATCGCCATAAAAACATCCGCCGCAGCAGTCGTGCGACGGATACTTTTTTTGTTTCGAGTTTGACGTCGTGCGCGCTCAGACCCCCGTCAGGTCGAACGGAGGTATAAAGCTTTCCTTTGCGGCGGCGCCCTCCTGTGTGAAGCCTTTTTCGATGCCCAGAGTGAGAGCAAAGTCGACAACGGCGTCGTATTCACGGCGGGAGAGACGGCGGTTGATCTCGGGGTATGCGGCGCACGCGGGCGTCGGCGTGAACTGGCGCATGATCGAGATATAGATCGCGTCTCCATAGGTCTCGTGCAGATATTTGAGTACGTTTTTCGAGTCGTGCGTACAGCCGGGCAGCACGAGATGGCGCACGAGCACGCCGCGCGTCATCAGCTCGCCGTCGAACGCCGGCGCCGGGCATTGCCGCACCATCTCGGCGAGCGCCGCTTCGGCGACCTGCGGATAATCCG
>JAYFQJ010000122.1:0-14145 GCA_034927165.1 Oscillospiraceae bacterium | reverse complement strand
GGCCGCAGCCGAAGTTCTGTCCCACAAAGGTGGTGGAGGCGAGGCCGATGCTCTGCATGGGGATGACGATGAAAACATCCAGCTTGTTGTAGCTCGAGTAGCCCGCCATGCACGCCGAACCGAAGGCGTTGATGTAGGATTGGACAAATACGTTGGAAAAGGAGGTGATCGCCTGCTGGGCGCCGGAGGGAAGGCCGATGCCCATGATGCGGGCGAGCATCTCCTTTTGGATGCGCAGCTTGCTCCAGCGCAGACCGTAGGGCGCGTCGGTCTTGGACAGCGACAGCAGCACCAGCGCGGCGGACAGCGCCTGCGACAGGATCGTCGCGTAGGCTACGCCGGCGATGCCGAGATTAAATCTGATGACAAACAGCAGGTCGAAAATAATATTGACGACGGCGGAAAAGATCAGAAAATACAGCGGGCGGCGGGAATCGCCCACCGCGCGCAGGATGCCGGCGCCCATATTATAGATGAGAAGGCCGGAAACGCCTGCAAAGTAGATCGTGAGATATTCGCGCGCCTGCGGCAGCACGTCCTCGGGCGTCGCCATCATGCGTAGCATCGGGGTGACGATGAAAAGGCCGAGCACCGTCGCGATCGCGCACATCAAAAAGCAGACGCTCATCGTTGTGCTGACCGCGTCCCGCAGATTGTCGTAGTCGTGCGCGCCGTAGCATTGGGAGATGACGACGCTCGCGCCCGTCGCAAGGCCCGCGCAGAAGCCGACGAGGATGAAGATGATATTGCCGGTGCTGCCGACGGCGGCGAGCGCCTCCTTGCCGACAAAACGGCCGACGACGATGGTATCCACGGTGTTATACAGCTGTTGAAACAGCAGCCCGATCGCCATCGGGATCGCAAATTCAAGAAGCTGCTTCCAAACGACGCCCTCGGTCATGTCCGAGTCGCCGCGCTTTCTCAATCGGGACGTAAGCTGTGCCCTCCGGAAAATAGTGTAATAGATGTATAGTAGCACAGCCGCTCAAAAAAAGAAACCCGCCGCGCGGGGTTCTTTTTTTCAGATTTTCGGATCGGGATCGGCGTCGAGCGTTCCGAAATAGGCATAAAAGGGAGCGAGAAAATCGAAGCCCTCGAGCAGCCGGTCGGCGAGCGCGGGCGACGCGATGAGGGGCGTCAGCTTTTCGGTGTGTATAAGCGAGAAGCTGCGCAGATTATACCACGCCGCAAGGGCGTCCGCCCGTTCGCCCTTCGGCTTTTTATAACGTTCCCCTTCGAGGACAAATTCCGACTGACCGCCGAGCAGCTGCTGCAGCCGGGCGAGCGGCTTCGGGTCGCTGTCGATGCGCGCGCGGTGCTTCGCCATCGTCAGCGGCCGCGCCATGTAATAGCCGAGACCGTACGTCCAGTCGTCCGGCCCGAGCTCAAACCAGAAGGCGGGCTTGTCCGTCCACTCTTCCGTGAGCGGCTGCAGCGTAAACCACAGGTGGTCCTTGTACGGCCCGTTGCCGAACAGCCGCCGCGCGTCGCGGTAGATGCGCGCGACGTGCACCGTCAGCTCAAATTCGGGGTGCGCTTTAAAGAACGCGGCGCTCACCTGCTGTGCGAGCGCCTGCATGGGTGCGGCGAGCTCCCGCTTGTATTCGTCCTTGTGCTGCTCGAACCACGGCTTGTTGTTGTTGAGCCGGATGCCCCACATAAAGTCGACCGTCCGCTCGGAAAATCCTTCAAACATCGCTGCCTCCGTTCTTCTGCTCTGAAATCGTCAGACGCTGCTTTTTTGTCAGCTTTTTAAAAACGAGCGCATAGGACGCCGCGCAAAGCCGGCGCACCTCCGGCTCCGGGACGGCGCCGTCGAGAAAGATCGCGATCCAGCAGCGCTTGTCCGCATAGAAGCCCGGAAGAATATCCGGGTGCTGCGCGCGCAGGAACTCCGATTCCTGCGGGTCGCATTTCAGCTGGAGAAGCGGGTGACCGCCGTAAACGCCGTGCTTTTCATCCGGCGTACACAGCGCCGCGAACATCTTTTCCGCGACACGATAGCGGACCCAGTCCCATTCCGCCTTGTAGTCCTTTTCCGCACCCGGCAGCGAGAGCAGAAAATCGTTCAGCCGGTCGTACTGCATTTTATCTCTCCTTCTTTGCCGCTTCCCGCGCGGCGCGCAGCGACTCCCGCTTCCTTTTGTCCTGCGCGTCGAGCGCAAGGCCCACCGCCACGCCCAACGGCATCCCGCAGCACATACCCAATGTCAGATTGCCGAGCGCCGTGCCGAAGCACAAGCCGACGCCCATACCGAGGCACATATAGACCGACATCCAGGCCGAGGGCTCCTTTTCACGGATATACCGCGGGCCCTCCGCGCCGACGCCGTCCGGCGTGAAGCCGAGCTTCTCTATGAGCTTTTGGGAGGGCGTGTTTCCCGGCTCCGTCTCGGCGCTCACAAAATAAACGCCGTCGCAGCCGTACGCCCACTCCATAGCCGCATGGATCGCCTCAAAAGCATACCCCTGTCGGCGCTGCGCTTCGGCGATCTCGTAGCCGATTTCCGCCTCGCCGTTCACGGCCGGCCCCTTAAAGCAAAAGCCGCCGATGCATTCGCCGGTTTTCAGCTCGATCGACCATTCAGTGAACCACAGCCTGTCCTTCGGCGCGCGCAGGCAGCCGTCCAGCATCTCACCGTAGGCTTTTTTCATATGCGCGTCGGTCTCCGCGTCCCTGCGCGCCGCAAGCGCCTCGTCCGTCAGCGGGCGCAAAAGCAGCCTTTTTGTCTTTATTTTGATTTCCATTGTCCGTCCCTGCGTTTTTCATCAGTATAGCACACAAATCGGAAAAGGAAAGCGAAGCGGTCATCAGTTGAAGGCGTTTCGCAGCCGCGCGAGCGCCTTTGTCTCGATGCGCGACACATAGGAGCGGGAGATACCCAGTCGCTTTGCGACCTGCTGCTGCGTCATCGGCCGCCGGCCGAACAGCCCGTAGCGCAGCTCGATGATCTCCCGCTCGCGCCCGGAAAGCTCCGTTTCTATCAGCCGCATGGCGCGGGAGAGATCGCTTGAGCGCTCGAGCGCGTCGCCGACGTCGCCCTCGCTCGCGACGACGTCGAGAATGGACAGGGCATTGCCGTCCGCGTCGGTGTCGAGCGGATCGTTGAAATATACGGTGTTCTGCACCCGCCGGCTCTGTCGGAAATTCATGAGGATCTCGTTTTCTATACAGCGGCTCGCATAGGTGGCGAAGCGCGTCCCGTGTCCCTCCCGATAGGTGCCGACCGCCTTGATAAGCCCGATGGTTCCGATCGAGATGAGATCGTCCTGGTCATTCGGATTGGTGTAATATTTTTTGATGATGTGGACGACGAGCCGCATATTGCGCTCAATGAGCGTGTCGCGCGCGGCGGCGTCCCCTGCGCGCATACGGGCGAAGCATTCCGCCTCCTGCGCGGCGCTCAGCGGCTTCGGAAAGCTGCCGCTTGAAAAGTAGAGAGCGAACAGCAGAAAAATATCGGACGCGAGAGACAGCAGCGCTTCCAGCATGGCAGACGACCCCTTCAAAAAGCAATTATTTCCGCCGCTTTTTTCGTATAACGGGCGGGCGCAGGCCCATACTAACTGTGATTTTGTCACATACGGACGGAAAATTTTTTTCTATACTATTTGTGCAATACGGAAATCTCCGTAAAGACTATTGGAGGCAAAAATGATGAAAAAGATTCTTGCGATCCTTCTCGTTCTGAGCCTTGTCGTCGGCGTCGCCGCCTGGGGCAAAAAGAACGAAGAAAATACGGACCCGGGGACGGAGCAGCCGACCGCTTCCGCGCTGAAGCTCGGCATGTTTATCGACACGGCGCTCAGCGGCGCGGACGCGACGGCGGACGCCAACGGCTCCGGCGAAGCGGATTCCACCGTCGCGGTCGTGCTGCTGGACGCGGACGGCAAGATCGTCGACTGTGTGCTCGACATCGCGCAGACCAAGATGGAGTTCACGGCCGCCGGCGAGGTCCTCAACAAGGACGCCGTTCCCGCGACGAAGCTCGAGGGGGGCGACGACTACGGCATGAAGCAGTATTCCGGCATCGGCAAGGAATGGTATGAGCAGGCCGAAGGCTTCTGCAGCTATTGCATCGGCAAAACGGCAGACGAAGTCGCAGGCATCGCGATGGACGATCAGGGCGTCGCGTCCGACGAGGCGCTGCTCGCGACGACCACCGTGCACATCGGCGGTTATATCAGCGCTGTTGTTGAAGCGTGCAAAAACGCGCAGGAGCTCGGCAGCATGAGCGGCGACAAGCTCGGCCTCGCCGTCAGCACCAGCCTCTCCGATTCCACCGACGCGGCTGCGGACAAGGACGGCATGTGCTATATCTACAGCACCTACTGCGCCGTGACGACGGACGCCTCCGGCAAGGTCACCGCGGCGATCCTCGACGGCTCGCAGGCGAAGATCAACGTCGATACCAAGGGCGCCATCACGAGCGACCTCACCGCCAAGGTGGATTCCAAGAACGTTCTCAAGGAGAACTACGGCATGAAGGGCAATTCCTCCATCGGCAAGGAATGGTATGAGCAGGCGGCGGGCTTCTGCAGCTATATCAAGGGCATGACCGCGGACGAGATCAGCGGCATCGCGCTGAGCGATCAGGGAGTCGCGACGGACGAGGCGCTGCTCGCCACCACCACCGTGCACATCGGCGGCTATATGGCGATCGCTGCGAAGGCCGTGGGCAACGCGCAATAGTTTACCAAATCATTTAAATGCGATATACTAAAGGATATGCGGGGCGCTGCTTCGCATATCCTTTGGCTTTGTAACGGGTATTTTATGAAAAAGCTGGTTTCGATCTTACTTGTATCCATATGCGCGCTGTCGCTCGCCGGCTGCGGGGAGAAAAAGCTGACGCGCTACAAGGCGACGTTCCTGACGCTGTTCGACACCGTCTCGCTCGTCAGCGGCTTCGCGCCGGACGCCGACAGCTTCGACGCGACGGCGCAGCGCTTTCACGACGAGCTGCAGGTCTATCACGAGCTGTTCGACATTTATAATGATTATGACGGGATCGCCAACATTAAGACCATCAACGACAACGCGGGCGTCGCGCCCGTGAAAGTCGACGAAAAGATCCTCGATATGCTGTCGCTCGCCGTCGAGATGTACGGCCGCACCGACGGAAAGATAAACGTTGCAATGGGCAGCGTGCTCGCTTTGTGGCACGACGCGCGGGTGTACGGCACGGACCATCCGGAGGAAGCGAAGCTTCCCGACGACGCTGCGCTGCAAGCCGCCGCACAGCACACGGATATCAACGATCTTGTGATCGACAGGGCCGCCGGGACCGTCTATATCGCCGACCCCGCCATGCGGCTCGACGTCGGCGCCATCGGCAAGGGCTACGCCGTCGAAAAGGTCTGCGAGACGATGGAAAGCGAGGGCGTGAGCGCGTATGTGCTGAGCGTCGGCGGCAATGTGCGCACCATCGGCGGCAGAGACGACGGAAGCGACTGGACGGTCGGCATAGAGAATCCGTGGTCACAGGACGAGACGGACGCGTATCTTCTGACGGTCGGGGCGCGGGACCTGTCGGTCGTGACGAGCGGCTCCTACCAGCGCTATTACACCGTGGACGGCGTGCGCTATCACCATATCATCGACCCGGAAACCTTGTATCCGAGCGATAAATATGTCAGCGTCACGGTGCTCGCGCGCGACTCGGCGCTCGCGGACGCGCTTTCCACGGCGCTGTTCAACATGGACTATGCGGCGGGCAGCGCGCTCATCGAGAGCCTCGACGGGGTGGAGGCCATGTGGGTCTACACCGAGAAGGACCGCAGCTATTCCAGCGGCTTCAAGAGCTATGTATTGAGTGAGAACTGAGATGAAAAATTTTTTCAAACGCGTGGATGTGCTCATCATCGGCGGCGTTCTGCTCGCGTCGCTCGCGTGGCTGCTCATAAGCTCACTGACGGCGCAGACGGGGGAGACCGTGGTCGTCACGGTGGCGGACGAGCTCTACGCTGAGCTGCCGCTCAACGAGGATGCGCAGCTGCGCATCGAGACGGCGGAGGGCTATAATCTGCTCGTCATACAGGATGGCAGCGCGTGGGTCGAGTCGGCGGACTGCTACAATCAGGTCTGCGTGCACACCGGCAAGGTGTCGAAGGAGCTCGACAGCATCATCTGCTTGCCGCATAAGGTCGTTATCACCATCGAGCGAAAGGGGAACTGAACATGGCGTACGGTTTTTCGGCGCTGCTCGCGCGCATGAATTATATCAACCGCTGGGGACTTATGCGGGGCGGGCGGTACGAGACGCTGTCCGAGCATTCGCTGTGCGTCGCGACGACGGCGCATCTGCTCGCGTGCATTGCGAACGGGGAGTTCGGCGCAGACGTGCGCCCGGAAAAGGTCGCCTGCTGCGCGCTGTACCACGACGCGAGCGAGATATTGACCGGCGATCTGCCGACCCCCGTCAAGTATAAGAACGACAGCATCCGCACGGAGTACAAGCGCATCGAGCGGGAGGCGGAGCAGACCATCGTCCATATGCTGCCGCCGTCCGCGCGCGGGAGCATCGGCGCGTGCGTGACGGGCGTAGAGCTGACGGCGCGCGAAAAACGCATCGTGAAAAGCGCCGACAAGCTGTCGGCGCTCGTAAAGTGTATTGAGGAGGAGAACGGCGGAAACGGGGAATTCCTGAGCGCGAAGCGGAGCACGCTCGCGTGGCTCGCCGACGACCCGCTGCCGGAGACGCTCTATTTTATGGAGCATTGCATCCCCGCGTACAGCCTGACGCTCGACGCGCTGCTCGAAGCGGCGCAATAGCGGCAGGGCGTGCCGTCCGACCCTGAAAAACAGATAAGATGCCCCCGCCATTCGGCGGGGGATTTTTATGTTCATCTCGCCGCGCCCCTGCAAAAAGGATCTCTCCGGCGCCGCGTCCGGGCAGATTTCAGAACGGTTTAAGGAAGCGGGGTATAATAAGGACGAAAGCACAAAATAAGCGTGCAGAAGGGACTGAATGATCTTGAAAAAGTTTTTGTCGATCTTCCTGTCGATGGTGCTGATGCTGAGCGCGGTGGCCTGCGGCAGCGCAGAGGATCACAGCAATTCGACGCTGGTGGGCGAGGTGCTCTCGGCAGACGGCACGACTGTGACGCTGCAGTTGGGCACGCTGGAGCAGCCGTCGGGCGGCGGCGATTCGCCGCAGGATGCTCCGCCGTCCGGCGACGGGACGCAGAGTGAAGCACCGCCGGAGAAGCCCGGCGACGGAAGTGAAACGGCGCAGTCCGAAGGCACGGCGCCGTCCGGCGACGGAACGCAGGGCGGAACACCGCCGACGCAGTCCGGGACGCAGAGTGAAACACCGCCGGAGAAGCCCGGAGACGGAAGTGAAACGACGCAGTCCGAAGGCGCGGCGCCGTCCGGCGACGGGACGCAGGGCGGCGGATTCGGCGGCGTCTTTACCGCCGGCGAGGAGACGGCGAAAATAGACCTGAAGGGCGCGGAGGTAACACTGGCCGACGGGTCTGACGGCGCTGTATCCGATATCGCCGTGGGGGATATTCTGACCGTCGTCGTCGGCGACAGCAACAAGGTCGCCTCCGCCACGGTGGAGAACACGGGGCACGCGGGCGGCGGCACCTCCGGCGCCGTCAGCTATACGGCCGCCAACAGTTATACGCAGGACGCGCAGGTATCCGACGTCACGCTTGCCTCTACGGGCACAGATGAAAACGCCGTTCTGGTCACCGACGGCGCAAAGGTCGCCCTGAGCGGTGTTGTGCTCACAAGGGATTCGCAGGACAGCACCGGCGGCGATAATTCCAGCTTTTACGGCGTCGGCGCCGTCGCTCTGGTCACCGACGGCACGCTGACGATCACCGACAGCACGATCACCTCCGACGCCGCGGGCGGCGCAGGCGTCTTCGCCTACGGGGACGGCGTCGCCTACGTTTCGGATACGCAGATCAGCACACAGAAGGGCACGGCCGGCGGCATCCACGTGGCCGGGGGCGGCACGCTGTACGCGTGGGATCTCACGGTGGACACCGCGGGGGCATCCTCGGCGGCGATCCGCTCGGACCGCGGAAGCGGAACGATGGTCGTGGACGGCGGGAGCTACACCTCAAACGGGTCCGGCTCGCCGGCGGTCTACAGCACAGCCGATATCACGATCCATGACGCTGCGCTCGCCGCCACCGGCGCGGAGGCTGTCTGCATAGAAGGCTTTAACACCGTGCGCCTGTTCGACTGCGACCTGACGGGCAGTATGCCCACAGACAACGAGCAAAACGACTGTGTCTGGAACGTGATCCTGTATCAGAGCATGTCGGGGGATTCCGCACAGGGAAACAGCACCTTTGAGATGGTCGGCGGCACGCTGAAGGCAAACAGCGGCGGTATGTTCTACACGACGAACACTGAGTCCACCTTCATCATCTCGGGCGTCGACATCACCGGCGCCGCCGACAGCGATTTCCTGCTCAAGTGTACGGGCAACAGCAACGCCCGCGGCTGGGGCGCGAGCGGCGCCAACGGGGCGGACTGCCGGTTCACCGCGCTCGCGCAGACGCTGCAGGGGGATGTGCTGTGGGACTCCATCAGCCAGCTCGACTTTTACCTTGTCGACGGTTCCGTTCTCACAGGCGCGTTCCTCAACGACGCGTCCAATGCGGGCGACGGCGGCGACGGCTACGCGGCGCTGTATATTTCATCGGACAGCAGCTGGGTCGTCACGGGAGACAGCGTGCTGAGCTCGCTCGCGTGCGCGGGCAAGCTTGTGGATGCGAGCGGAAATACCGTCAGCGTCGTGGGCACGGACGGGACGGTCTATGCGCGCGGCACGAGTGGCTATACCGTCACTGTCGGATCGTACAGCGCCACGGCGGATGTTTCCGGCGCTTCCTCCGTCGACAGATGGGAAAGCTTCGAGGTGGAAAGAGCGTAAATCGCGCGCATTCAGATACAAATATAAAAAGTGGCCTGCCCGTGGGCAGACCACTTTTACGTACATCAAAGTGCGCAGGCGCGCGTTACCGCACGGCCGTCCGCGTCAGCAGCGCCTGCGCGCGCAGACGGATGGGGTCGGGCAGCGGATCGCCGACCGCGCACAGCAGCGCGGCGCGGTCCAGCGCGCCGGGCCGCGTCAGGGCGTCTTCGATCAGGCGCACTTTTATTTCTCTGCCAGGGATGAGCTGATACAGGATATACCAGTCCTCCAGCCGCCCGAAGGGCACGCGCGCGCCGCCGATATCTTCAAAACACGCAATATGCCGCGCGTCGAACGCGAAGTCGAAGCGGCGGCCGTCGACGGCGACGCCGAAGCGCGCCATGACGTCCACCTCTGTATCCCGCACGGTATATTCATAAAAGTACTCGGTGGTGAACGGCGCGCTGCGCTGTTCATTGGTCAGAATGCCGACACGGTCCAGCGCCGCGCGGGCGGACGCGATGTCCTGCTCGTCGACGAGCAGATCAATGTCGTGGAAATCCTCCACGAGCCCGCGGCGCCACAGCAGCAGCGAGGCGCCCACCGACCAGGTCACATCCGCTTCGTTGAGCGCGCGCGCGATCACCGCAAGCGCCGCAAGTTCTTTTTCTTTCATTTTGTTCTCCCGTTCCGCTCAGATCGCGGCCGGCGCGAGGATGCACCGCGCCATCCCCGCCGGGTCGTCCGCGATATAGGAAGCGCCCGCGCGCTCCAGCTCCCCGCGACCGCGAAAGCCCCATGCCGCGCCGACGCCCGCGACGCCCGCGGCGCGCGCAAAGAGCATATCCACGTCCGAATCTCCTATATAGACCGTCTGCGCTTTTGTATGGCCGAGCTGATCCATGAGCGTCAGCAGCGAGTCAGGCTGCGGCTTTTTCGGGACGCCGGGCTGCTGACCAACCAGCGCTGCAAAGGGAAATTCTTTAAAATGAGCGTCCCAGATCCGCAGCAGCTGCTCGTGCGGCTTGTTGGTGATGACGGCGAGCGCACAGTCCGCGCGCAGCAGCGCCCGCAGCGCCTCGGGAATGCCCGCGTACGGGCGTGTGCGCTCGGTGCAGTGCTCGATATAGCACGCCTTGTACAGCTTCAGAAGGGCGGGCGCGTCCCCCTTGGCGCCGTCCGGCAGCGCCCGCTCGCACAGCGTATCCGCGCCGCTGCCGACCATACGGCGGTAGGCGTCAAGCGGATGCGGCGCGTAGCCGAGCTCGGCGAGCGCGCGGTTCACCGCCGCAGCGATATCCCCGAGGGTATCCGCGAGCGTCCCGTCGAAGTCGAAAACACAAAGCCGTCCCATAAGCATCACCTTCAATCAGGGGATATTATAGCAGATATCGCCCCGCGTGCAAAGTTTTTTGCGGCGCTCCCGATAAAAGTGCAAAAACTTTTTGAAATAGGTTGACAACCATGGAGGAAAACGCTATATAATATGAAAGAAATGCGCATATGCGATAACAAGGAGAATTTTTGATGGTATTCGAAAAGATACGTGCGATGCTCTGCGATCAGCTTGACCTGTCGGAAGATCAGATCACACCGGAATCCAGCATTGTCGATGATCTGGGCGCGGATTCCCTCGACGTCGTCGATCTCGTCATGTCGCTCGAAGAGGAATTCGACATCGAGATCCCGGACGAAGAGATTGAGAACATCAAGCTCGTCGACGATCTCGTGAAGTACATCGAAGCGAACATCTGAACGTCGGCAAAAACAGCCGCCCGCGCGGCTGTTTATTTTTGCCGCGCCGCTGCGCGGCGTTTTTGACGTGCGGCGTCGCCGCGTGTGCGAAAAGAAGCGGATTTCAGCGAAACGCCCCGAAGGGGCTTTTTTTTTGTTTGGTTATACCTTATAATAGGGTGCATTGAACGGCGCGACGCCGTACGGAAAGGAAACAGGGCAAATGGCTAAGGAAAAGAAACTCGTTGAGGCGATCACGCCCATCAACGAGGATTTCGCGCGGTGGTACACCGACATCGTCATGGGCGCGGAGCTCGTCGACTATTCTTCGGTAAAGGGCTGCGTGGTTCTGCGACCGTACGGCTATGCGATATGGGAAAATGTGCAGCGCATCCTGGACGGGATGTTCAAGCAGACGGGGCATGAGAACGTCTGTATGCCGATGTTTATCCCCGAAAGCCTGCTGCAGAAGGAAAAGGACCATGTCGCGGGCTTTGCGCCGGAGGTCGCGTGGGTGACCCACGGCGGCAGCGAGCCGCTCGCGGAGCGCCTTTGCGTGCGCCCGACGTCCGAAACGCTCTTCTGCGAGCATTATGCGCACGTCATTCATTCCTGGCGCGATCTGCCCAAGCTTTACAATCAGTGGTGCTCGGTCGTGCGCTGGGAGAAGACGACGCGGCCGTTTCTGCGCTCGCGGGAATTTCTGTGGCAGGAGGGCCACACCATGCACGAGACGGCGGACGAGGCTGAGGCGGAGACGCTGAGGATGCTCGAGGTCTACCGCCGCTTCTGCGAGGAATCGCTGATGATCCCCGTCGTGTGCGGACAGAAAACCGACAAGGAAAAATTTGCGGGCGCCGAGGCGACCTACACCATCGAGGCGATGATGCACGACGGAAAGTCGCTGCAAAGCGGCACCTCGCACTACTTTGGCGACGGCTTTGCGCGCGCGTTCGACGTCACCTTCACGGGGCGCGACAATTCGCTGCAGCATCCCTTCCAGACCTCATGGGGCTTGAGCACCCGCATCATCGGCGCGATCATCATGACCCACGGCGACGACAACGGCCTCATCCTGCCGCCCGCCGTCGCGCCCATCCAGGCGATCATCGTGCCTGTCGCGCAGCACAAGCCGGGCGTCCTCGAAGCGGCAAAAGCGCTCGAGGAGCGGCTCAGGGTGGCGGGTCTGCGCGTGAAGACGGACGACAGCGACAACACCCCCGGCTGGAAGTTTGCACAGTACGAAATGAAGGGCGTGCCGCTGCGCATCGAGATCGGCCCGCGCGACATCGAAAGCGGCAGCTGCGTGCTCGTGCGCCGGGATACGAACGAAAAGGTCTCCGTATCGCTCGAAAAGCTCGAGAGCGCCGTCGCCGAGCAGCTCGCCGCGCTCGCGAAGAATCTTTATGCGCGCGCGCTCGAAAACCGCACGAACCGCACCTACACCTGCCTGACCTACGACGAGCTCAAGGCGACGGCCGCCGAGAAGCAGGGCTTTTACAAGACCATGTGGTGCGGCGATGAGGCGTGTGAGATAAAGCTCAAGGAGGAGCTGGAGATCACCTCGCGCTGTATGCCGTTCGAGCAGGAACAAATCTCCGGCGTGTGCCCCGTGTGCGGCCGCCCGGCAAAGAAAATGATCTACTGGGGCAAGGCGTATTGACCCCTTTGCGCGGGCGGGAAATTCCCGAATAGAGGAGGCTGCAAGGATGGCTGTGAGCACACTGAAAACAAAAAATGTCCGCTGGATCGGGTTCGCCGTCTACGGCGTGATCGCCGCGGCGTCGCTGCTTTTGTTCGTTCATCCCGACATCGTGGAGACCGCAAACCACGCGCGCATTCTGCTCGACTGTATTTTTGACGGTCGCTTTCTCGACTTTTACGAGGTCGTCGCCGCGCACGAGAACAGCTTCTATTATGTGAACGGCGCAAACTACAATATCGCTTTTTATATCGTTTTTGCGCTCTGGGAGCTGCCCGTCTATCTGTTCGGAAAGCTTTTTTCCATCGCGATCGGCGAAAAATTCATGTGGCTGTGGGCAAAAGCGCTGCCGGCGCTGTGCGGCGTCGCGAACGCGGCGCTCGTCGGCCGTCTGATCGCGAAGGACGCGGCGGAGGACGGGCGGGACGCGGCTTCCGCGCTGCTGCTCAACCCCCTCGCCTTCTTCTTCCCCGTCGTGATGGGACAGTATGAGACGGTCTGTATGCTGTTCATCCTGTGGGCGTTCTTTTATTACATAAAAAAAGATATGGCGCGCTTCTGCGCGCTGATGGGCGTCGCGGCGCTGTTCAAGTCCTTTGCGCTGCTGCTCGTCGTGCCGATGCTGCTGCTGACCGACAAACGGCTGCTGCACATCCTGCGCGATCTCGCGCTCAGCGTCCTGCCCACGCTGCTGACGGGGCTGCTGTTCCGCGGCCGGACGGCGGATGCGCCCATCTTCAGCAACGTCATGATCGGCCGCCTGTTCGGCATGAAGCTGTGGGACCGCGTCCCCGTTTTTCCGCTGCTGCTTGCGCTCGCGTGCGTCTATTGCTTCCTGCGTCCCGCGCCGAAGGAACGGCGGGCGCTGCTATATGCGGGCGCCGGCATCGGCCTGTTTGTGTTCGGCGTATTCATTCTCACGGTGGAATGGCATCCGCAGTGGCTTTATCTCTTTCTGCCCTTCTGGGTGATAGGCGCCTATCTCGGCAAGAACCGCACCCTGTATTATTATCTGACTCCGATCGTGGCTGCCGGCGCGTTCCTCGCCTGCTGGTACACCGCGCCGGGGCATCTGGAGGCGGGCCTTTTCTACTACGGCGTTCTCGGCGTCAATTTCAGCGCGCCGACGGTGCTGACCTATCTGCGCTTGTCGACGCCGCTGTTCTGTCTTGCGTCGGCGCTGCTGTACGCCGCGATGGGCGCCGTTCTGCTCGCCTATGTGCCCGTCGGCGGGCAGAGCCTCGCCGCGCGCGCGGAGCGCAGCGCCGTGCTGCCTGCCTGCAAGCACAGCCGGCTGTGGCTGTGGGCGGACTTTGCGCTGGGATACGGCTTCTGGCTGTTCGTCGTCATCGGCGTGCTGGTCGTCAGCGGGACTCTGTGAGCCCTCCCCGCTTCCGTCCTGCCGGCCCCCCCAGCGCCGTATTGTAAAGAAATATAAAAAAACCGGGAAAACCCCTTGCTTTTTGCCGGGGGTTTTTGTTATACTTATTTGCAGACTGCGACGATATGCGTTGAAGCGGGAGGTTGCCGCCTTACGCGGGGAATTTCCGCCGAGTATGTCCGAGTCAAAGAACACGGGCGAAAAGTCAATACACGGCTGTCTGATATGATGGCTACGGTCATCCAATATCGATCTTTTACAGCATGGGCCGCCTTGAGCGGTCCGCCGCCGGAGATACTTTCATCGGGAAGGTATTGCCGGATTTTCAAATGAGAGAGCTCGATACGCACGGCAGGGTGTTGAAAATCGTTCGCCGCAAATAAAACAGGAGGCGTCAAATGGCAGTCAAAACAAAGATCCGCATCCGCATCAAGGGATACGATCAC
>JAYFQJ010000052.1:0-49363 GCA_034927165.1 Oscillospiraceae bacterium | reverse complement strand
TGCTGTCGGAGTAACCTGAATGCTGACGGATATCGTCTTCGCACCGCGCGCGCAGCTGCAGCCCATCGGCGCGTTCGCGCGGACGGTCGGGGTCGACCCCGACGTCATTGCACACTACGGGAAATATAAGGCAAAGCTGCCGCTGTCGCTGCTCGGCAATAACAGCGCCGACGGAAAGCTCGTCCTCGTCACCGCCATCACGCCGACGCCCGCGGGCGAGGGGAAAACGACGACGACCGTCGGCCTCGGCGACGCGCTGCGCCGCATCGGCAAAAGGGCGGTCATCGCGCTGCGCGAGCCGTCGCTCGGGCCGGTGTTCGGCGTCAAGGGCGGCGCGGCGGGCGGCGGCTATGCGCAGGTCGTGCCCATGGAGGACATCAACCTGCACTTCACCGGCGACTTCCACGCCATCGGCGCGGCGAACAACCTGCTCGCGGCGATGCTCGACAACCACCTGCAGCAGGGCAACGCGCTGCGCATCGATCCGAAGCGGATCACCTGGCGGCGCTGCGTCGACATGAACGACCGCGCGCTGCGCTCGGTCGTCGTCGGCCTCGGCGGCCGCGGCGACGGCGTCACCCGGCAGGACGGCTTCGACATCACCGTCGCGAGCGAGGTCATGGCAGTGCTGTGTCTTGCGCGCGATACGCGGGACCTGAAACGCCGCCTGTCGGCGCTCATTATAGGCTATACTTACGACGACGCGCCGGTCACGGCCGCGGATCTGCACGCGGCGGGCGCGATGGCGGCGCTGCTGAAAGACGCGCTGCTGCCGAACCTTGTGCAGACGCTCGAGCACACGCCCGCCATCATCCACGGCGGCCCGTTCGCAAATATCGCCCACGGCTGCAATTCGGTGCTCGCGACGCGCATGGCGCTTCGGTACGGCGAATACGCCGTGACGGAGGCCGGCTTCGGCGCCGATCTCGGGGCGGAGAAGTTTCTCGACATCAAATGCCGCAAGGCGGGTCTGCGCCCGTCGGTGGTCGTCGTCGTCGCGACCGTGCGCGCGCTCAAGCACCACGGCGGCGCGTCGAAGGACGCACTCAAAAACGAGGATCTCGCGGCGCTCGAGCGGGGGCTTCCCAATCTGCTGCGCCACGTGGAAAATATAACGTCCGTTTATTCGCTGCCCTGCGTCGTCGCGGTCAACGCCTTCCCGACCGACACCGAAGCGGAGCTCGCGCTGGTCGAAAGCGCCTGCCGCGCGCGCGGCGTGGAAGCGGTGCGCAGCGAGGTGTACGCGAAGGGCGGCGCGGGCGGTGCGGCGCTCGCCGAGGCCGTCGTGCGGCTGTGCGAGCGGCCGAACACATTTCACTTTTGTTATGAGGACACGCTGCCGCTGAGGGAAAAGATCGAGGCGGTCGCAAAGCGCGTCTACCGCGCAAAACGCGTGGAGTTCGCGCCCGGCGCGCTCAAAAAGCTCGCGCGGTACGAGGCGCTCGGTTTCGGAGAATGGCCCGTTTGCATGGCGAAAACGCAGTACAGCTTTTCCGACGACGCGAAGAAGCTCGGCGCGCCGGAGGATTTCACGATCGCGGTGCGGGATGTCAGAGCCTGCGCGGGCGCGGAATTTGTTGTGGCGCTCACGGGCGAGATCATGACGATGCCGGGGCTGCCGAAAAAGCCGGCGGCAGAGAATATCGACATCGACGCGGACGGCAGGATCAGCGGTCTGTTCTGAGAAAGGACGTTGCTATGGAAATAAAACAAACGGAGCTCGGCGACTATCTCGCGGCGCTGCAAAGCAGGGCGCCGACGCCCGGCGGCGGCGGCGCGGCGGCGGTGTGCGGGGCGCTGGGCGCGTCGCTGGGCGCGATGGTCGCGTCGCTGACGCTCGGGAAAAAGAAATACGCCGCGGTAGAAGCGGACGTGCAAAAGAGAAAGGACGAGCTCGTCGCGATCGCGGATGTGCTCGCGACGCTCGCGATGCTCGACGAGCAGGCGTTTGCGCCGCTCGCGGCGGCGTATGCGATGCCGACCGACACGCAAACGCAAACGGCGGAGAAGGCGCGGGTCATGGAGTCGGCGCTGCTGTCCGCGTGTATGCCGCCGCTCGCGATGCTCGACGCTGTCTCCCGCGTGCTCGGGCCGCTGCGCTATCTCGCCGAGAACGGCAGCGCGCTCGCGGTGTCCGACGCGGCGGCGGGCGCGGCGCTGTGCGAGGGCGCGCTCAAGGCGGCGGCGCTCAATGTTTTTATCAATACGAAGGCGATGCGCCATCGGGAGGACGCGGCGCTGTTCAACGAGAAAGCGAACAGCCTGCTCGCGACGGCGCTGCCCGCGGCGCAGGCGCTCTATGTGGATATAAAAGCAAAGCTCGACACGGGCGCGGGGCAGCCGAAGCTTTTAAAGGGCGCGCCGACCGCCGCGTCGATCGGGGAAACGCTGCAAGCCGACATGGAAGCGCTGCGCGCGGCGGGCGTGACGCCGGCGCTGCGCATCCTGCGCGCGGGCGCGGCGCAGGACGACATGGCGTATGAAAACAGCATCAGGCGCCGCTTCCAGCCGCTCGGCATTGCGGTTTCTGTCGAGGCGCTGCCGGCGGACTGCGCGACAGCGCAGGTGCTCGCCGCTGTCGACGCGGCGGCAAAGGATCCGGCGGTGCACGGGATCCTCGTTATGCGCCCGCTGCCGAAGACGGTCGACGACGCGGCGGTGTGCGTTGCGGTTCCCTCCGAAAAGGACGTCGACGGCGTTTCACCGGCCTGTCAGGCGGCGGTCTATGCGGGACAGGATACGTTCGCGCCCTGTACGGCGCGCGCGTGCGTCGAGCTGCTCGACCATTACGGTATAAAATTGCAGGAGAAAAATATTGCCGTCGTCGGCCGCAGCCTTGTGGTCGGCCGGCCGCTCGCACAACTTCTGCTGCGGCGGGACGCGACGGTGACGGTCTGCCATACGAAGACAAAAAATCTCCGCGCGGTCTGCCGGAGCGCCGATATCATCGTCGCGGCGGCGGGACACTCGAAGATGATCGATAAAAGCTATCTGTCCTTCGGACAGACGATCGTGGACGTGGGCATCCACGCCGACGGGGATACGCTGTGCGGCGACGTCGATTTCGACAGCTGTGCGCCCTTCGCCGCCGCGATCAGTCCGGTGCCGGGGGGCGTGGGCAATGTGACGACGGCGGTGCTCGCGCGCGCCGTCGTGCAAGCGGCAAAGAGGGCGAACGAATCGTGACCTACGAAGAAACGCTGAATTACATCCATACCATCAACTGGAGGGGCAGCAAGCTGGGGCTTGCGCGCATCCGCGAGCTGCTGCAGCGCATGGGCGACCCGCAGGACAAGCTGCGCTTCGTCCACGTCGCGGGGACAAACGGAAAGGGCAGCGTGTGCGCGCTGACGGCGGCGGCGCTGACGGCGGCGGGCTATAGAACGGGGCTGTATATCTCCCCGTATATCCGCCGCTTCAACGAGCGCATCCAGATCGACGGCGTCCCCATCGGCGATGACGCGCTGTGCGAGATCGTGGCGTACGTCCGCGAGCACGCCGAGGCGATGGAGGACCTGCCGACGGAATTCGAGATCGTGTGCGCGGTGGGCTTCGAATATTTTCTGCGCAGCGGCTGCGACGTCGTGGTGCTGGAGACGGGGCTCGGCGGGCGCTTGGACGCGACCAACGTTATCGCCGCGCCGCTCGTATCGGTCATCACCCCCATCGGCTTTGACCATATGCAGCAGCTCGGCGACACGCTCGCCGCCATTGCGGGCGAAAAAGCGGGCATCATAAAGCCGGGCGCGCCCTGCGTGCGCAGCGAGCAGCCCGCCGAGGCGGCCGCCGTCTTCGACGCGGTCTGCAGGGAGCGCGGCTGCGAACAGACCGTCGCGGACAACAGCCGGCTCGTATCGCTGGCCGATTCACTGGACGGGCAGCGGTTTTCATACAAAAATGAGGAATATTCGATCCGGCTGCTGGGCGCGCACCAGCTGCGCAACGCGGCGCTCGCGCTCGAGGCGCTCGCCGCGCTGCGCAAGGGGGGCTTCGATCTCCCGTATGAAGCGGTCCGACGCGGCTTTGCCGGGGCGCGCTGGCCCGCCCGCTTCGAGGTGCTGTCCCGCGCGCCGCTGTTCATCGCGGACGGTGCGCACAATCCCCACGGCGCGAAAGCGGCTGTGGAGGCGGCGCAAAAATATCTCGCCGGCCGGCGGGTGAGCGTCATCATGGGTGTGCTCGCAGACAAGTCGTACGACGAGATGATCGCGCGCATCAACACGATCGCGGACAGCTTTATTGCAACGCAGCCGGACAGTCCCCGCGCGCTGCCCGCGCAGGAGCTTTATAAGCTGCTGCTCGGATTCGAAAAACCGGCGCTGTGCTTCACCGATCCGCAGCAGGCTGTTCACGCGGCGCTGCGCGCGTGCGGCGAGGGCGACGCCGTGCTCGCGCTCGGGTCGCTGTACATGGCGGGCGCGGTGCTGGATTGCTTTGACGGAGAAGGACATGAAATATAGAACAAAACGCGTCGCCGTGCTCGGTATGCTGCTGGCGCTCGAGGTGCTTCTGTCGCGGATACTGTCCATCAACATCCCGCCGGTCAACACTCTGTTCAAGATCAGCTTCGCATTCATCCCCATCGTGCTTGCGGCGGAATTTTACGGTCCGCTGTGGGCGGGCGCGATGGCGGCGGCGGCGGATATCGTCGGCACGCTTATCTTTGAGGGCGGCGAATTTTTCTTCGGCTTTACCCTGACGGCCTTTTTGGAGGGGCTTGTTTTCGGCCTGTTTTTATACGCGCGGCCGTTCAGACTGCGCAACGAGCTGGCGGCGGCGTCCATTGTGCAGCTCGCTCTGGTGCTCGGCCTCGATTCGCTGTGGCTGTGGATGCTTTATCGCGACAGCTCGTTGATCTTCCTGCCCGCGCGCGCAATTCGAAGCGCCGTCATGATCGCAGTGGAGGTCTTCGTCATGTGGCTGCTGTCCGATTTCACCCATCGGCAGTACGAAAGCATTGCGCGCGACAAGCGCGGCTATTACCGCGATCGGGCGCGGCGCTTCTTTGCAGGCCGGGCGGAAAAGAGAGATGCCGCCAGTGCGGCTGTTGTACAGCGCGCGCTGGCGCTGCCCGCATACCGGCGGGCAGGGACGATATTCTGCTTTGTCGGCACGGACAGGGAGCTCGACACCGCGCCGCTCATCGACAGGGCGCTCGCGGACGGAAAGACCGTCTGCGTGCCGCTGACGGCGGCGGCGGGCGAGATGACCGCGCGGCGCATCGCCTCGCGCGCCGCGCTGCAGCCGGGGCGCTTCGGCATAGCCGAGCCGTCTCCGGACAGCGCCGTCGTGCCGCCCGAGGCGATCGATCTCGCGTTCGTGCCCGCGAGCGCGTGCGATCGCGCGCACGCGCGCATCGGCAAGGGAGGCGGGTATTACGACCGATATCTTGCCGGCACGGCGATGGAAAAGGTCGCGCTGTGCCCCGCGGGACTCGTTTACAGACGCCTTGCGCTCGGGGAGACGGATATTCCGATGGACATTGTGGTCACGGAGAAGGGCGTGTTCTAAAGCGACGCGCTCAAGAGGACGCAAGGCGATCAGCGGAGATAAGATAAACGGGTACACGGCCGTGTTGAGCAAATAGAGCATTAAAAAAGCTGAGGTACCGTGCAAAACGAGGGGATCGCCGTTTTAAAAACGGCGATCCCCTCGTTTGAGACTTTTTAAAGCACAAATTCAAGTCTGAGTCACAATGCGTCCGCTGCTATCTTTTCCGAGCCGCGCAGCAGCAGCCGCGTCGGCACGCGCAAGCGCCGCACGCGCGCGAGCGACGGATGCCGGATGCGCTGCTCCAGCAGCTGCATCGCGCGCCGCCCCATCTCGGTGAAGGAGCGGGAGACCGCAGAAAGCCGGATGCCGAGATCATCGAGCTCGTCGAGCGCGTCAAAGCCGATGAGCGAGACGTCCCGCCCGATGACTAGATCCTTTTCTGCGAGACATTTCATGCAGCCGTAGGAGCTCAGGTTGTTTACGGTGAAGATCGCCGTCGGCGGCTGCGGCAGCTCCAACAGTGCCCGCGCGCTGTCGTAGGATGCGTCCAGCCTGAATTTTCCGTCGCGGATATATTCGGGGGGCAGCGGGATGCCGTGTTCGTCGAGCGCCCGCAGAAAACCCTCCATCCGCTCGCGGCCCGGTCGGGTGTTGTCCGGCCCCTTGATGATGGCGATGCGCCGGTGCCCCTGCGCAATGAGCGCGTTCGCCGCCTCGTACGCTCCCTGCACGTCTTCCGAAAAAATACCGTCCAGCGACAGACCGCGGATATCGCGGTCGAGCAGCACAACGGGAACGCCCTGATTTTTCATGCGATCGAGACGCTTTTGCGTCTCTGCGTTGTCCTCCGCGATGGGGGCGATGATGATGCCGCGGCACTGCAGACCGATGGCTGTCTGCAAGTAGCGTTGTTCTTTTTCCACATTCTCGTCGGTGTTGAAAAGCACGACGTTGTAGCCGTAGCTGTCCGCGACGTCGGTGATGCCGCGCACCGCGCGGGAAAAGAAGGTGTTTTCGATGTCGGCGACAAATACGGCGATGTTGTTGGAATCCTTCTTGCTCAGCCCGCGCGCCATCTCATTGGGCACGAACTCGTTGTCCTCAATGACCTCGAGCACTTTTTTGCGCGTCGATTCGCTCACATAGCCGCTTTCGTTGAGCACGCGGGAGACGGTCGCCGAAGACACGCCCGCCTTGCGCGCGATTTCCGAGATGGTCATACGATGCTCCTGCCGTTCGCTTTTTGACAAGTATACCATATTTGAGCGCTTTTGCATAAAGCGATGGCAAAAGGGGTCGGCCCGCAGCGGGTCCGGCCCTTTTTGCCGTATTTGGAAGAAGTCTATACGATGTCAGTAGCGCGTGAGCACGTTGCCGGACGGGATGCGGATACAGTATTCCACATACTCGTCGCCGTCGCGTCGCTGTGTCTGCGCTTCCACGCCCGCCTGCTTCATGACCGCGAGCGCGCGGTCGATGGTGTTGAAAAAAATGCGGACGTCCTTGATGGCGACGGTGCGCCGCTGCATATCGCCGCGGTCAAGCCCCAGACGCTCGCACAGCAGCTGCGCCTTTTCTCCGAGGCACAGCTCGTCCGATAAAAGATCAGCGAAGATATGCCGCCGTTCCTCCTCCGGCATGGAAAGGATGTACTGCGCACGCTTTTCCGACATACCCGCCGCCTCGCAGATGATCCGCTCCCGCGCGCCCAGCCGCAGCAGCCGCAGCTTGCGCTCCACCTCTGCGGAGGTGAGCCCCGTGCGCCGGCACAGCTCGTCGCTGCACATCTCTCCGTCTGCCAGCAGAGCGTACAGACATTCCGCGATCTCAAAGCAATTCATCTCATCGCGCTGCAGATTGGACAACAGCGCGCGCAGCAGCAGCTCCTTTTGTCCGCCGCGCACCAGAAAGCAGGGCACCTTTTTCAGACCCGCGCGCTTCGCCGCAAGCAGCCGCCGCTCCCCGCACACGAGCGTGTAGCCGTCCTTTGCCCGGCATACGCACAGCGGCTGCAAAAGACCGCTCTCCCGAATGCTCGCCGTGAGCGCAGCAAGGCTCTGCTCGTCAAACAGATGGCGCGCCGGGTGCGGCGGCGGACCGATGCGCCCGGTCGCGATATTCCGCACGAGCGGCGCCATAATGGAATCCGTCATATAAAAACCGCCCCGCCTTCTCTTGTTACAAGAGTAGCACGGGGCTGCCGTAAAAACCAGTTTTTTCCATCTGCAAATTGTGCGGCGCTCCGCCCCGATTCGAGATTTCAAAGCGGACTTTTTGATATATTTTTACCGCTTCTCGGGTATTTTGTCGGGGTCTGCGATATTTTTTCAAACACGAGCAGCGCGCGGCGGGAACCGTCCGGCAGAGTGTACCGCCGGCTGTCCGTGAGGGCGCCGCCGAGCAGCCGAAGCGCCTGCCTTGCGGCGATAATCTCCCCGTCCGCCTCCGGCCCCTTGAGCGCGATGAAGCTTCCGCCGACGCTGACGAGCGGAAGGCAGTATTCCAGCAGCGCAGGCAGCGACGCGACGGCGCGGGCGGTCACACAGTCGAAGCTCTCCCGCAGCGGACCGCGCGCGAGCTCCTCCGCGCGCCCGTGCAGCGTCCGGAGCGGGACGCCCGCGCGCGCGCCTGCGCGCTCGCAAAAAGCGAGCTTTTTGCCCGTCGCGTCGATGAGCGTAACGTCGAGCGCGGGCTTGGCGGCCTGCAGCACGAAGCCCGGAAAGCCCGCGCCGGCGCCGACGTCGGCGACGCGCCCGGAAAGCTGCGGACAGGATAAAACGAGCAGGCTGTCGAGCAGGTGCTTGATCTCCACGTCGCGCGGTTCGGTGATCGCGGTCAGATTGAGCGTTCGGTTGGTTTCGACGAGCTCTTCGCAATAGACGTCGAGCCGGCGCGCAGTCTCCTCCGAGATCGGGACGCCCAGCGCGGCGGCTTCGCTTATGAGGCGCTGCCGGTCGATCATGCTATTTCTCCTTTTTGAGCCAGATGGTCAGGACGGCGATATCGGCTGGGTTGACGCCGCTGATGCGGCCCGCCTGGCCGAGCGACAGCGGGCGCACGCGCAGCAGCTTGTCGCGCGCCTCGATGCGCAGGCCGGTCACCTGCGCGTAATCGAAATCTGCGGCGAGCGGCATATCCTCGAGCCGCTTCTGCTTTTCGACGATCAGCCGCTGGCGCTTCATATAGCCGCTGTATTTGAGCTCGATCTCCGCCTTTTCCACGATGCGCGGCGGCATATCACCGCGCGCGGGGTCGAACGGCGCGAGATCCGCATAGCACAGCGCCGGCCGCCGCAGCAGCGCGGCAAAGGAGGACCCTGTCGCAAGCGGCGTCTCTCCCTTCGCCTCAAGTATCGTGTTGAGCGCGTCGGACGGCGCGAGCATCGTTTTCTCAAAGCGCGTCAGCGCCGCTTCAAGCGCTTGTTTGTTCTGTTTGTAGACCGCCCAGCGCGCGTCGTCCAGAAGCCCGATCGCGCGGCCGGTCTCGCACAGCCGCCCGTCGGCGTTGTCCTGCCGCAGCAACAGCCGGTATTCGCTGCGCGAGGTCATCATCCGATAGGGCTCGTTGGTGCCCTTCGTCACGAGGTCGTCGATGAGCGTGCCGATATACGAGCTGTCTCGCGTGAGGATGAACGGCGCGCCGCCGAGCGCGTTCTTCGCGGCGTTGACGCCCGCGACAAGCCCCTGCGCCGCCGCCTCCTCGTAGCCGCTCGTGCCGTTGAACTGCCCCGCGCCGAAAAGATTTTTCGCGCATTTCAGCTCCAGCGTCGGCAGCAGCGCGAGCGGATCGCAGCAGTCGTATTCGATCGCATAGGCGGGGCGCATGATCTCGACTTTTTCAAGGCCCGCGATGGTGCGGTACATCTCGTGCTGCACGTCGAGCGGCAGTGACGAGCTCATGCCCTGCAGATACATTTCGTCCGTATCCTGGCCGCACGGCTCGACGAACAGCTGATGCCGCGTGCGGTCGGGGAAATGCACGACCTTGTCCTCAATGGACGGGCAATAGCGCGGCCCGATGCCGTGGATGATGCCGCCGTACAGCGGCGATCGGTCGAGGTTGCGTCGAATGACGTCGTGGGTGCGCTCGTTTGTGTAAGCGATATAGCAGCGCGCATCGTTTCTGATGTCCGCCGCCGTGTTCGTCATGCAATAGGGGACGACCGCCGTGTCGCCCGCCTGCGGCTCGAGTTTTGAAAAATCGATGCTGCGGCGGTGTACCCGCGCGGGCGTGCCGGTCTTAAAGCGGCGGATGGGCACGCCGAGCGCGGCGAGGCTCGCGGTCAGCTCGGTCGACGGATTGATGTTGTCCGGCCCGCTTTGCTTTTGCGCCGCGCCGACGTAGATGCGCCCGCTGAGATAGGTGCCCGTCGCGACGACGACGCTCTTCGCGCCGAAGCGCGCGCCGAGCTTTGTTTTTACGGCGCACACGGCGCCGTTTTCTACGACGATCTCGGTCGCCTCGTCCTGGATGATATCGAGATGCTCCTGCCGCTCCAGCGCCGTTTTCATATAGGCATAATAGGCGCGCCGGTCGCTCTGCACGCGCAGCGAGTGCACCGCGGGACCCTTCGCGAGGTTGAGCATCCTGCTCTGGATGGCCGTCGCGTCCGCAGCGCGGGACATCTCCCCGCCGAGCGCGTCGATCTCGAAGACAAGGTGTCCCTTCGCCGTGCCGCCGATTGACGGGTTGCAGGGGAGATTCGCGATCGCGTCGAGGCACAGCGTAAGCACGGCGGTGGACGCGCCAAGGCGCGCCGCCGCGAGCGCTGCCTCGCACCCCGCGTGGCCCGCGCCGATCACAATGACGTCATAGCTTTTAAATTTGAACATGGATGGTCCTTCGTGTTTTGTTTGGCACAGTGGAATTGGCTGTGGCGGAGGCGGCTTTTACAAGCCGCATACACGACAGCACAAAAATAAGCGCTCGAGCCGGCATTTGCCGTCAAGAGCGGCAAGTGCGCAGCGGGTACATTGGGCGCGCGTCGCCCGATGTCGTTTGCGACGGGATATTCTCTGCCGGCTTTCATCTTCGCTTCGGGGGTACAGCGGCTTTGGCTCGGCGGTTTCGTCTGAGACTGTTGGCCTGCTGTTCTTATAACACTGTCCGGGTTCAGTTTTTGAGGCTGTTGAGCGGCGCGGGGATGCGGCCGCCGCGTGCGATAAAATCGGCGCTCGACGCCGCGTGCACCGGCATGACCGGTGCTTCGCCGAGCAGCCCGCCGAGCTGCACCGTGTCCCCGACCGTTTTTCCGGGCGCGGGGATGACGCGCACAGCCGTCGTTTTTGTATTGATTACGCCGATGGCCGCCTCGTCCGCGATGATGGCGGCGATGGTTTCCGCCGGGGTGTCGCCGGGCACGGCGATCATGTCGAGGCCGACCGAGCACACGCAGGTCATCGCCTCCAGCTTGTCGATGGTGAGCGCGCCTGCGCGCGCGGCGGCGATCATGCCCTCGTCCTCCGACACGGGGATGAACGCGCCGGACAGGCCGCCGACCTGCGAGGACGCCATGACGCCGCCCTTTTTGACCGCGTCGTTGAGCAGCGCGAGCGCCGCCGTCGTGCCGTGGGTGCCGCAGGTCTCAAGACCCATCTCCTCGAGAATGCGCGCGACGGAGTCGCCCACCGCGGGCGTCGGTGCAAGGCTCAGGTCCACGATGCCGAACGGCACGCCCAGGCGCGCGGATGCCTCCTGCGCGATGAGCTGTCCCATGCGGGTGACCTTGAAGGCCGTCTTCTTGACCGTCTCCGCGACGACGTCGAACGGCTCGCCCTTGACGCCCTTCAGCGCGTGATACACGACGCCCGGGCCGGAGACCCCCACGTTGATGACGCAGTCCGGCTCGCCGGTGCCGTGGAACGCGCCCGCCATAAAGGGGTTGTCCTCCACGGCGTTCGCGAATACGACGAGCTTTGCGCAGCCGAGACCGTCCCGGTCTGCCGTGCGCGCGGCGGTCGCCTTGACCGTCTCGCCCATCAGCCGCACCGCATCCATGTTGATGCCCGCGCGCGTCGACGCGACGTTGACCGACGAACAGACGATATCCGTCGTCGCGAGCGCCTCGGGAATGGATGCGATGAGCCGCCGGTCCGCTTCGGTGAGGCCCTTTTGAACGAGCGCCGAAAAACCGCCGATGAAGTCGACGCCGCACGCTTTGCCCGCGTCGTCCATCGCCTTCGCGAAGCGCACATAATCCTTCGCGCCGCACGCGCCCGCGACGAGCGCCATAGGCGTAACGGATATTCTTTTATTTACGATGGGGATGCCCATCTCCCGCTCGATGCGCTCGCACGTCGGCACCAGCTTCTCGGCGCGGCGCAGGATCTCGTCATAGACGCGCCCCACCGCCCTGCCCTCGTCCTCGCACGCGCACGACAGCAGCGAAATGCCCATCGTAACGGTGCGGATATCGAGGTGCTGGCTGTCGATCATATTGAGCGTCTCAATGATCTCTCTTTGATTGATCATACCGTCCTCCTCAGATCCTGTGCATGGCGTCGAAGATATCTTCGCGCTGGATGTGCACGCGCACGCCCAGCTCCTCGCCCTTCTTTTCCACCGCGTCCGCGACGCAGGAAAAGTCGGCCGTCGCGCCCTTGAGGTCGACGAGCATATTCATGGTGAACATATCCTGCAGGATCGTCTGGCTGATGTCGAGCACGTTGACGCCGAGCTCCGCGAGCGCGATGCAGATGCCGGCGATGATGCCGACGCGGTCCTTGCCGATGACGGTGATGATAGCGCGCATATTGATCTCCCCTGTGCTTCATATTGTATTTTTTATGCTCTTTATCATAACACACCGCGCCCGCGCGGGCAACGGCGGAAAAGAAAAACCGCCCTTTAAAAGGCGGAGATCCCTGCGGCAGCCGTGCCGCGCGCTAAAGCAGATGGCCGACGGGCCGCATACGGTCGTAGGTATAAAAGGCGCGAAAGCCCATTTCCCGCAGCCGCGCTTGCGTGAGCGCGACGTCGCACCCGAGGTGCGCGGGCTTGTGGGAATCGCTGCCGATGGTCAGCAGCTCGCCGCCGAGCGAGCGGTAGAGCCGGAGAATGCCCGCCGCGGGCGACATATCCGGGATGCCGTAGCGCGCGGTCGCCGTATTGACCTCGAGCGCCTTGCCGTCGGCTATGAGCCGCCGCAGGATGGCCTCGATAACGCCGAGATTGTTTTCATAGGGATAATAGCCCTGCGCGTCGTAGCGGCGGATCATATCCATGTGCGCGAGAGCGCTGTAGTCCGTATACCGCGAGAGCACGTCGAGCATCGCCGCGTAGTAGGCGTCGTTGTATTCCTTCTGTGTTTTTCCCGCCTGAAATTCCTGATTCCAGAATTCCATATCGCCGATCTCGTGGATGGACAGCAGAATGCAGTCGAAGTCGTATTTTTTGCACAGCGCGCGAAACGCGTCGGCGGTGTGCGCCTGCACGCCGAACTCCATACCCCGCCGCAGCGTGACGCGCCCCGCATATTCGGCGCGCAGGCGCTCGATCTCGGCGAAATACGCGGGATAGTCGACGTTGAACAGCGGCTTTGTCGGGTCGTCAAAGAGATATTTTATCGGCTGCGTGATGCTGTCGCGGTCCTGCTTTACGCCGTAGTCGACGTGGTCGGTAAAGCAGACCTCGTCGAGACCGCGCGCGATGGCGTCCTCCACGACCCGGCGCATGGGATATTCACAGTCGTCGCTGTAATCGGTGTGCACATGGTAATCCGCAAGCATAAATATCGCTTTCTAATCGTTGTCCTTCAATATATAGATGGGGCGCTTTTTCGTCTCAAGATAGGTCTTCGACAGGTACTGGCCGAGGATGCCGATACACAGCAGCTGAACGCCGCCGATGAGGCAGATGATGCACACGAGCGACGGCCAGCCCGCCGTGGGATCGCCCCACACGAGCGTGCGCACGATGATGAAGACGATGAGCACGATCGCGACGAGAAACAACAGCATCCCCGCGACCGACGCGACCGCGAGCGGCGCGGTGGAGAAGGCAACGATGCCGTCGAGCGAGTACGCGAACAGCTTCCAGAAGGACCACTTCGTCTCGCCCGCCGCGCGCTCGATGTTCTCGTATTCAAACCACTGTGTTTTGAAGCCGACCCAGCCGAAAATCCCCTTGGAAAAGCGGTTGACCTCGCCGACGCTCAGAATGGCGTCCACCATGCGGCGGCTCATCAGGCGAAAGTCGCGCGCGCCGTCGACGATCTCCGTGCGGGATATTTTGTTGATGATCTTATAGAACATACGGGCAAAAAAACTGCGGATAGGCGGCTCGCCCTTGCGGGTGACGCGGCGCGTCGCGGCGCAGTCGAGGTCGAGCGACGGATCCCTGAGCGCGGCGTACATCTGCGGCAGCAGCGCGGGCGGGTCCTGCAAGTCGGCATCCATGAGCGCCGCATAGTCTCCGCGGCATTCGCTGAGCCCGGCGAACATCGCGGCCTCCTTGCCGAAATTGCGGGAAAATCCGAGATACCGCACGCGCTTATCCTCTTTCTGCAGCTTTCTGACCTGCGCGCAGGTGCCGTCCTTCGAGCCGTCGTCCACAAAGAGAAACTCAAATTTGGTTTTGAACGTATCCTCCATTTCGGCGGCGACTTTTTTTATCTCATCATAAAACAGCGGCAGAACCCTTTCCTCGTTGTAGCACGGGACGATGATCGAGATCAGCTCCACGGCGCTCTCCTCCTGCATTTTTATCCAGTATAGCCCGAACGGGCGGCTTTTGCAATTCCGCGCGGCATAAAAAAGCCGGCGGAAAACCGCCGGCGGGCACAACGGGCATTCGGAAAACTCAGTGGAGGATCGCGCGCAGAAAATCCTGCGTGCGCTTGTTCTGCGGATGGGAAAAGATGTCGTCCGGCGCGCCCTGCTCGACGATCTGGCCGCCGTCCATAAAGATGACGCGGGTCGCGACCTCTTTCGCAAAGCCCATCTCGTGCGTGACGACGATCATGGTGATGCCCGCCCCCGCAAGCCCTTTCATGACGTCGAGCACCTCGCCGATCATCTCGGGGTCGAGCGCCGACGTCGGTTCGTCGAACAGCATGACCTCCGGGTGCATGGCGAGCGCGCGGGCGATGGCGACGCGCTGCTTCTGGCCGCCCGACAGCTTGTTCGGGTAGACGTCCCGCTTGTCGGACAAGCCCACGCGCGCGAGCAGCTCCTCGCCGGTCTTTTTTGCTTCCTCTTCGGATACGCCCTGTACGCCCATCGGGGCGAGGGTTATGTTCTCAAGCACCGTCATGTGCGGGAACAGATTGAAGTGCTGGAAGACAAAGCCCATCTTCTCGCGCAGACTGTCGGCGCTCTTCTCGTTTTTGGGGTCCATCTTTTCGCCGTCGATGAGGATCTCGCCCTGCTCGGGGACCTCAAGGCCGTTGATGCAGCGCAGCAGCGTGGACTTACCCGAGCCGGACGGCCCGATGATGCACAGGATCTCCCCTGCTTCTACGCTCAGATCGACGCCCTGCACGGCGTCCACGTTTTCAAAGCTTTTGTGGATGTTTTTCAGCTCAATCACTGGCGGCGAGCCTCCTCTCCAGCCTCTTCGCAAAGAAGGAAATCGTTACGGTCATGACGAGATACACGATGCCCGCGCAGCACAGCGGGATGAGATAGTTATAATACCGCGCGCCGAGGATCTGCGCGCTTTTCAACAATTCTATGGCGCCGATGTTGGAGATGAGCGACGAATCCTTGATGAGCACGATGAACTCCGACACGAGCGGCGGCACGATGCGCTTAAAGGACTGCGGCAGGATGATCTTTTTAAGGATCTGCCCGTAGGGCATACCCAGCGCCTTGCCCGCCTCCCACTGCCCGCGGTCGATGGATTGGATGCCCGAGCGGATGAGCTCGGTGGAATACGCGCCGCTGTTGATGCTGATGGCGATCCAGCCGATCAGATACGGGTTCGGCGAAAATGCATTGCCGGTGATGAGCCGCCACAGCGTCGGCACGCCGAGGAAGAAAAACAGGATCTGCAGCATCATAGGCGTGCCGCGGATGAGCTCGACGTAGATGTTCGCGAGCACGTGCAGCACCTTGCTGCGCGAGATCTTGCACATCGCGCCGAGGATGCCGAGGATCGTGCCGACGAGCAGCGCGCCCGTCGCAATGAGCAGCGACATACCGGCGCTCTTCAGCATAAAGGCGACGTTGTCCGGCGTCACGATCTTAACGATGGAATCCCACATGACTGTTCCCTTTCAGACAGCGGCGACCGGAATTTCTCCCGGTCACCGCATCGCTTTTCGTTTTTATGCGTTCGCTCAGTTGAGACCCCAGGTCGCCTTGAGCTCGGTGTATTTGTCGCTCGCGATGAACTTTGCGATGGCGCCGTTGAGCGCCGCGAGCAGCTCGGTATTGCTGTTGTTGGTAATGACCATGACCTCTTCGTCGACGAGCTTGCCCTCGAGCAGCTTATAGCCGTCCTGCGCCGCATAGTTCTGGCCGACCGCCTCGTCGCAAACGACCGCGTCGAGCCCGCCGTTTTTGAGGATCTCGAACATCTGCACACAGTCGCCCATCGAGGTGCCCGTCGTGCCCACGATCTCGAGCGCCGCGCTCTCGCCCGTGGTTCCGCTGCCTGCGCCGATGGTCTTGCCGGCGAGGTCGTCAAGCGTCGCCATGTCGGAATCCGCCGCTACAACAGCGACCTGCGCGCTTTTGAGGTAGGCGTCGGAGAACAAAACCTCGCCCTCGCGGTCGGGATCGTAGGTGAAGCAGGAGACACCGACGTCTGCCTGGCCGGACTGTACGGCGGTGATGATGGTGCTGAAGTCCATCGCGACCCACTCCGCTTCGATGGCGTAATCCGCATTGAGGATCGCGACGATCTCGTTCATGGCGTCGATGTCGAAGCCGACCATGTTGCCCGCCGCGTCGTACGCCTCATACGGCGCGTAGTCGGGGCTCGTCGCGATGACGAGCTTGCCCGCCTTCTGCAGCTCCGCCGCATAAGCCGGGGTGTCGTCCGCCGCGTCCGCGGCGGGTTCCTCCGCCTTGCTGCCGCAGGCGGCAAAGCCGAAGCACATAACCAGAACAAGCAATAAAGCAATGACCTTTTTCATGATTTTTCTCCCTATATTCTTTCTGTCTTTTATTTCGTTACGAGCGCAAACCCGTCAAACTGATATTTTTTGAGACTGTATCGGTCTGTTTCACAGGGGATCGTCCCTTCGGCGACCGCGTCGAAAGCGGCGGCGACGTCGTTGAGCAGCGTTCCCGGACGCAGCGGCTCGTTGTGCGAGCACAGCAGCGTGTAGCCGTCATACGCGGCGGCAACGCGGTGCATCGTTCGTCGGTAGACCTCGAGCTCCGAGTACATACCGTCGTCCGATTCAAGGTGCGCGTACAGCGTCGCGGGATAGACCGTGTCGCCGGTGAAAAGGATCTTGTTCGCGTCGTCCGCGAGCATGATGCTGTCGGGCGAATGGCCCGGCGTCGCGACCACCCTGAAGCTCCGGCCGCCGAGATCGAAAACGTGGCCGTGCTGCACAAAACTCCAATTCGGGAAGGGCTTTGATTCGTAGGTATCCGGAGAAAACCCGGCGGGCGCCGGCTTCCACAGCGAATCGCCTGTGAGCTGTTTTACGGAATCCGCGTGGCTGATCCCGTGCTCGCTGCGCCAGTGCGCCGACGGCGCGTCGAGGATATAGCCCTCGTCAAACTGGTGGTTGCCGCCGATGTGGTCGAAGTGACAGTGGGTGTTGACCACGAACACGGGCAGCGGCGTCAGCTTTTCCACGACCGCTTTGATGTCCCCCATGCCCATGCCGGTGTCCACCAGCATCGCTTTGTCCAGTCCCGGCACGAGAAAGCTGATGACCTCCTGAAAGTGCCCCGGCTCGTAGATCGCAAGGATCCCCGTCGGCAGCGCATAGACCTCGAACCAGCCGTCGGTGTACGCGAGCTCCAGCGTAGTATATTGTTCGCGCGGCAGCGCCGCGTACCATTGCTGCGGCTGCACCGCATCCTCAAGCTTTTGCATATTCATACGCTCCTGTGGGTTATATTATGCATAAATATTCACACAAAGTCAAGGGCTTTGCGCCAAATCGTATAAATCAACAAAAGCCGCCCCCAATGCGGAGCGGTTTTGTATACATATTCGATTAGCGGGGGTAAATCGCGCGCGGTTGCTGCATAAACAGATGTATAAACTCAAAATTATGCATTAAAGCCACAACCCGACGAGAAAGGCCGCCGCGCAGGCGGCAAGTGCTACCGTGACGAGGCTGCCGCCGCACAGCGCGAGCGCGAGCGCCACGACAAAGCCGGCCGCGGCGGTGAATATGCTGCCGGTCGAATAGAAGGCGGCGGGCACGGTCATGGCGGCGAGCACCGCGAAGGGAACGTAATACAGAAAAGAGCGCAGGAAACGGTTGGTCAGCTTCTTGTCCGCCGCGACGAGCGGCAGCATACGGATGAGGTAGGTCACGCCCGCCATGACGAGTAGGTATTTCAAGTAGACGGCTGCGTTCATTCGGCGGCCTCCTTTACGGGAAAGACGAGCGCGCCGAACGCCGACGCCGCCACGGCGCACAGGATGATCGCGAAGCCGGAGGAAACGGCGGGGACACAGTAACACAGGAACAGCGAAAGCCCGGCGGCGGCGGCGACAACGCACAGCACGGCACGGCTCTTTTTCGCCGCGGGGGCGACGATGGCGATAAACATGCCGTAGATGGCCATGCCCAGCGCCGCTGTGACCGACGCGGGCAGCAGCTCGCCGGCGACGGCGCCCAGCAGCGTCCCGCCCGCCCAGCCGAGCCAGGGCAGCGTGCCGAGGCCGAGCATATAGGGGGTCGTCACCGCGCCGCCGCTCGAAGCGACGGCGAAGATCTCGTCCGTGTTGAAAAATGCGATCAGAAAACGCCCCGCGCGGGTGACGCTGTCGCTGAGCTTCTGGGACAGCGACAGGCTCATGAGTGCATAGCGAAGGTTGATGATGAGCTGGGTCGCCGCCATTTCGGCGAGCGACGCGGCGGACAACATGAGCGACAGACCCGCGACCTGCCCGGCCGATGTGAGGTTGGTCATGGAGATGAGCACCGCCTGCGCGGCGGTAAGACCTCCGCCGACGGCGGTGATACCGAAGGCGAAGGAGACGGATAAGTAGCCCAGCGCGATGGGAACGCCGTCGCGCAGGCCCTGCTTATAGTATGTTTTTTGCTGCATTCGCTTGTTCCGCTCCGAGATAAGTATCAATAAATTTGCGCACCCGGGCCTCATACGCGGGCGTGTTGTCAAAGTAACAGGTGCCGTGGTGCGCGAGCTCGATGACGAGCATCTCCTTGTTCCCGCCGTGCGCGTCGTACAGCCGGCGCATCATCTCGAACGGGACGACGTCGTCATGGGTGCCGTGGACGAACAGCATGGGAAAGGTGATGCTGCTGATGACGCGCAGCGCGGACGCCTCCCGAAAACGGTATCCGGCGATGCATTTAGTGAGACCGCTCGCGATGCAGAGGATCAGCATTTTAAACGGCAGAGGCTTGAAGTCGCGCCGCATATGCGTATAGAAGGTGTCGAACGCGTCGGTGTAGCCGCAGTCCTCCACGGCGCAGCGGACGTTCTGCGAGAGATCGCGCGCGCCGCTCATCATCATGACCGTCGCCGCGCCCATCGATATGCCGTGCAGCACGATGACGGTGTCCCCGCCGAGCTTTGTGAGCAGCGCGTCAATCCAGCGGTTCATATCGTCCCGTTCGAGCCAGCCCATGCCGATGTAGCGGCCCTCGCTCTTGCCGTGCGCGCGCTGGTCGGCGCAGAACACGTTAAAGCCCCAGCGGTGGTACATACGGCTGATGAAGCCCATCTCTCCGGACACGCAGCGGTGGCCGTGGATAACGAAGGCAAGGCGTTTTGTCGGCTTGTCTGCAGGCAGATAATGCCCCACGAGCCGCAGACCGTCGCGGGAGGTGATCTCCATGCGCTCGAGCGGCTGTGTGTTCCACCAGATGTTGCCCTCGCGCGCGGCGCTGCGATAGGGGGAATCGCCCGAGGGCGGAAAGCTGTCCGGATCGTCCCGGCCGGGCGTAAAATTGTAATCGTACGGATCGGTGCGCACGATGGAATAGCGCATCAGGATAATGCTCGTCACGATCAACGCGGTCAAAAACAGACCCAATGCGAGTAGGATCCATACCCACCAGCTCATTTTATTCACCTCCGCTTTTTTTAACTATACCACCGCGGAGCAGGACGCGCAAGAATGCATCCGCGCGCAGCGCGGTTGCTCGCTTGCACGCCCGCCTGCGGGCGGGTGCCGAAACAAACACAGCTCCGGGGTCCGGGGAACCGTTCCCCGGCGCGCAGGGGTTACGGGCGGTGTCGGAGGGCATAAGGGGGCATTGCGTGCCCCCTTGTCCTCTGACAAATACATCTCTCCCTTTCGAGCGCCCTGCGCACCTTATATTGTAATGAAAAGATGCGCACAATATCTCGGGAAGAATCGCGCGGTTGCTCGCTCGCACAACCACTCGCGGGGAGGGACCGAAACTGACCCGGAGCACGACGCGTTTTCATCCCAGGGCGGTGCTCGCAGGGCGCTCGGAAGGGAGAAGAAATTGTCAGGGGACTAAGGGGACGTTTCGAATCGTCCCCTTCTGCCCCCTGACGACCCCCGCAACCCCTCGAACGACATAGGGCGACACACGCCCTATGTACCCGCGCCGCGCAAACGCCTTTACAAACGGTGACCGTTTGCGCTGGCTTGCCCTTTCTTTTTTGGGTCTCATCTTCGCTTCGAGAGGGGGGCGCAGCGACTCCGGCCCGGCGGTTCGGCGGCCGCCGAACCCGCCGGCTCGTCCGGGGCGCGCATCCAGCGCCTCAAACAGGATTTGCCCGTTTGCATATTCTTCTTGCAGATTATATAATAGCAATGATTAAGATTGCGCCGGAGGAACGCTATGCTGGAATATCCGTTTGACGCCGCCGCCGTATTGCAGAACAAACGCGCGCTGAAAAAGGAGCTTCTTCAAAAAAAAGATCTGCTCGAAAAGCGCGTGACGCTGTTGTCGGGCACGACGATCGGCGAGATCAAGAACATTCTCGAACTGTTTTTGCTCGACGCCGGTATCAAGCCGACCTTTCTGGTCGGCGACTACGGTCGCTGGTTTGAGGACGTTGTTTTTGACGACGGCGCGCTCGCGGCCTTCAAGCCGGACGTCGTCATCTTCAACACGGGCGTGCACAATGCCGAGCTGCCTGCCGCGGGCATGGACGCCGCCGCGTGCGACGCGCTGCTCGAGAGCAATTTTTCAAAATTTCAAACGGCGTGGGAGGCGTGCGAAGCGCTCGGCTGCGCCGTCGTCGCGAACAATTTTGAATATCCGCGCGTGCGGGTGATGGGCAATTACGAGGCGACCGCGCCGTCCGGCAAGGTGCGCTTCGTGCGCCGGCTCAATGAGCGCATGGCGCAGTACGCCGAAACACACCGCAATTTTTACATCAACGACTTCAATTATCTCGCGGGCTGGTACGGCCTCGACGCCTTCTCCGACCCGTCCTATTACAATTCATATAAATATGCCCAGACGCCCGACGCGATCCCGCTGCTGTGCCACTCTTACGCGTGCATCGTCAAGGCGCTGTTCGGAAAAAATAAAAAGGCGCTGATGATGGACCTCGACAACACGCTGTGGAGCGGCGTCATCGGGGACGACGGCGTGGACGGCATCGTGCTGGGTGTCGAGAGCCCGCAGGGCATCGCGCACACCGAGCTGCAGAAATATGCGAAGGAGCTGTCCGGCACCGGCATCATCCTCGGCGTCTGTTCTAAAAATGAGGACGACATCGCCCGCAGCGGCTTTACCCACCCGTCGAGCGTGCTGAGGACGGACGATTTTTTGAGCTTTAAAGCCAACTGGGACCCAAAGCCGATAAACCTCGCCGCGAGCGCGCGGGAGCTGAATATCGGGACGGATGCCTTCGTTTTTGCGGACGACAACCCCGCGGAGCGGGAGATCGTGCGGCAGGCGGGACTCGGCTGCGCCGTACCTGAGCTGGGCGCGCCCGAGCGCTACGCCGAAACGATCGCGAACGGGGGGTATTTCGAGGTCACGTCGCTGTCGGCGGACGACCTCAAGCGCGCCGATATGTACAAGCAGAACGCGCAGCGGGAGCAAGCGGAGCACAGCTTCGCCGATTACGGCGCGTATCTCGACTCGCTCGGGATGAGGGGCTACATCGGAAATTTCGACGCGCCGCGCCTCGAGCGCATCACCCAGCTCGCGAACAAGACCAACCAGTTCAACCTGACCACCCGCCGCTACCAGCCCGACGAGATGCAGCGGCGCGCTGAGAGCGCGGACTGCGTCACGCTGTACGGCCGCCTCGAGGACAGGTTCGGCGACAACGGCCTCGTCACCGAGATCGTCGGCGTCGTCGACGGCGGCGCGCTCGATATCGAGCTGTGGATCATGAGCTGCCGCGTCTTTAAACGCGGTCTTGAGCACGCGATGTTCGACGCGCTCGTGCGCGCGTGCAGGCAGCGCGGGATAAAAACCATCCGCGGGCACTACCTGAAGACGGCCAAGAACGGCATCGTCGCCGATTTCTATGGCTCGCTCGGCTTTGAGAAGACCGCGCAGCGCGGCGACGACAGCGACTGGAGTTATGAGATCCCGGACAGCTATGAAAATAAAAATAAGCATATCGAGGTAATTTATGAACAGAACTGAGATCACCGAAAAGGTCAACGGCATCTTCCGCGACATCTTCGACGACGATGCGCTTGTCATCACCGACGCGACGACCGCCGCGGACATCGAGGACTGGGACAGCCTTGAGCAGATCAACATCCTCGTCGCGATGGAGAAAACGTTCGGCATCAAGTTTTCCGTCGGCGAGGTAGAGGGGCTCAAAAACGTCGGCGAGATGATGGATCTCATCGCGTCCAAGCTCGCATGAACACCTATTCGATAGACGATCTGGCTCCTGGGATCGAGGAGTGCTTTACCGTCACGGTGACGGAAGAAATGCTCGAGCATTTCCGCGATCTTTCCGGCGACGTCAACCCGCTGCACTGCGACGGGGATTTTGCAAAAGCGCGCGGCTATAAAGGGCGCGTCGTCTACGGCATGCTCGCGGCGAGCTTGTATTCCACGCTTGCGGGCGTCTATCTGCCCGGGCGGGACTGCCTGCTGCACGAGGTGGACGTCAAATTTAAAAAGCCGGTCTTCGTCGGCGACACGCTGACGGTCACGGGCGTCGTGCGGGATGTGAGCGCCGCGCTCGGCCGCGTCGAGATCGAGGGCAAGACCGTCAACCAGGACGGCGTCACCGTCAACAAGGCGGTCATTCAAGCGGGCGTGCTCGCCCGGTAAGGGGAATTGCGTATGGATGAGAAAAAAACGGCGACGCTCGTCGTCGGCGCGGACAGCGACATCGGCGCGGCGGTCGTGCGGGGCCTGCAGGGGACGGTGCTCGCGCACTACTGTCTGTTTGAGGACAAGCTCGCGGATCTCGCGGCGGACGACCGCGCGGTGCTGCCCGTGTACGGAGATCTTTCAAATGAGGCGGGCATCGGCGCGTTTATTGAGGCGGTCGAAGCGACCGGCTGCGTCATCGCGCGCATCGTGCACTTGCCGTCCGCGCCCGCGAAGGCGGCGCATTTCAAAAGCTTCGACGCGGCGCGCTTTCAGCGGGATCTCAATATCTCCGTTCTCAGCGCGGCGCTCGTCTGCCGCGCCTTCGTCCCGGCGATGGCCAAGCGCCGCTTCGGCCGGGTCGTGTTCATGCTGACCTCCTACAATCTCGGCGTGCCGCCGAAGTTTCTCACGAGCTACGTCACCTGCAAATACGCGCTCGAGGGCCTCATGAAATCGCTCGCGGCGGAATACGCCGACAAGAACGTCACCTTCAACGGCGTCGCGCCCTCCATGGTGGAGACAAAATTTCTCTCGACGCTGCCCGACTTCGCGGTCGAACAGAGCGCAAAGGAAAATCCGACGGGACGCAACGCGACGCCCGCCGACGTCGCGCCCGCGGTGCTGTATCTGCTGCGGGAGGACAACGAATTCACGACGGGCGCGGTGCTGCCCGTCACGGGCGGGAGTATTTTCTGATGGGCTGCACGATCGACCGGCTGACCGACGCGGAGCTGCCCGCGTTCCGCGACTTCTGCGCGCGGAACTGGGGCGCGCGGCATCCGCTCATCCACGATCCCGCGAGCTTCGACTATTATTTTCGGCGCGGCGGCGGGATCAATTTTCTGCGCGCGCAGGACGATGAGACCGGCGACATCCTGAGCGTCGCCGGCTTTCTGTATGCGAACAGCCTGCCCGCCCCGGACGTGTGGCTGTCCTATATCCTCACAAAAAAGGGCGCGCCGCTCAACCTCGGCTTTCACATGCTTGAGACGCTGCGCGCCGTGACGAGCTGCCGCTCCTTCGGCGTCAACAATATCCGTCCCAAAACGCGCGGCCTGTATGAATTTTTAGGCTACCGCACCGGCCGCATGGAGCACTGGTATCGCCTCAATCCTGGCAGGACGGATTATACATTATGCGATATATATACAAGGAATATACCCGCCGTAAAAAACAACGCCGTCACTCTGACACGGCTCGACAAGAGGGGGCTCGACGATTTTGCGTTTGAAGATTACGCTCAATATAGGCCGTACAAAGACCGCGGCTACGTGGAGCATCGATTTTTTGAAAACCCGTGGCTCGACTACGACGTCCGCGCCGCCGCTGAAAACGGTCGGACTTTCGCACTCGCTGTCTTTCGCGAGCTCGCGCATGGCGGGCATCGTGTGCTGCGGCTCGTCGATTTTATCGGAGCGCGGGAGCGGCTCGCCGATTGCGGCGCCGCCGTCGACCGGCTGCTGCGCGAGCGGGACGCCGACTTCGCCGACGTCTACGCCTACGGACTGCCCGCCGGGCGACTGAGCGCCGCGGGCTTCGTGCGGCGCGAGGAGAACGACGCAAACATCATTCCCGATTATCTGACCCCGCCGCTGTATGAGAACGTGGATTTTTGGGCGGTCGGCGAGGATGACGACGACTACGTCCTTTTCCGGGCTGACGGCGACCAGGACCGGCCGAACCTCACCGCGTACTGAGAACAAGTTCCGCAGGGAACCGGGGTGCAAATGTCTGTTGTATTGGATCTGTTTGTGACCTTTTTAAAGATCGGCGCGACGACCTTCGGGGGCGGCTACGCGATGATCTCCATTCTCGAGCATGAATGCGTCGAAAAAAAGGGCTGGCTCACGGCCGATGAGATGACGGACATGACGGTCATCGCCGAATCGACGCCGGGTCCCATCGCCATCAACTGCGCGACCTTCACCGGCTATAAGAAGGCGCGTTTTTTCGGCGCGCTCGCGGCGACGGCGGGCGTTGTGCTGCCGTCCTTTGTCATTTTGCTGCTGATCTCCTTTTTCTTTGAGGGCCTGCTCGCGTACCCGGTCGTCGCGAGCGCCTTCTTCGGCATCCGCGTCGCGGTGGCGCTGCTCATCCTGCGTGTCGCCGTAAAAATGTTTTTGCCCATGTACAAGCGCGCGCGGCGCAAGCTGCCCGTCGTCCTATTCGCCGCGGCGGCGTTTGCCGTTGTGCTCGCAGTCGGCTTGCTCGGCGCGCACATTTCTACGATCCATCTCATCCTCGTCGCCGGCTGCGCCGGGATCTGCGTGTTCGGCATACTCGACAGGAAGGATGTGCGATGATCGGAGAGCTTTTTTTAACATTTTTAAAGATCGGACTGTTCACCTTCGGCGGCGCATACGGCTCTATCCCGCTCATCCGCGAGGCGGTCGTCTCCCACGGCTGGATGGACGACGCGATGGTCTCCAATCTCATCGCCGTCAGCGAGTCGACGCCCGGCCCGATCATGGTCAATATGGCGACGTATATCGGCAGCCGGCAGGCGGGCGTGCCCGGCGCGGCGGCCGCGACGCTCGGCGTCGTGCTGCCCTCTTTTGTCATCATTTTGCTCGTGGCGGCTGTGTTTTACAAGGCCGCGCAGAATCGCTTCGTGCAAGCGGCGCTGCGGGGCATCAAGCCGAGCCTCACGGGCGTCATCCTCGCGACGGGACTGCTCATGGCGCTCGGCGCCGTGCTCGGACGCGTCACAGCTCCCGCGTTCAGCGCCGCGGCGGCGATCCTGTTTGCCGCGCTGAGCGCGGCGCTGCTGCTGTGGCGGCTGCTGAGAAAGCAGGCGCTGCCGCCGCTGCTGCTTTTGTCGCTCGGCGCGCTCGGCGGCGTGCTCTACTATGTGATTTCCGGCAGCGCTCCGGTATAAAAAATAAAAGCTCCCGAAAGGGAGCTTTTTGTTTTACGCGGATGCGAGACAAGCCCGCACGAAATCGAGCGGAACCTCCATGCGCTGTGCGATCTGTTCGGCGCACATACCGTCGCCGTAAAAACGCGCGACAACGATCCGCAGCGGCTCGCCCACTTCGATGATGTGGCCGTCCGGGTCATAAAAGCGGAGCACGCGCTGTCCCCAGCGCTGGGTGCGCGGCGGATGGACCTGGCGGACGTCATGCGCTTCAAGGCGCGCAAGGAACACGTCGAGATCCTCCTCCTCAAAGTACAGCTCTGCGGCGTTGTCCGGGAGCGAGAGCGTCTGTGCGCCGATAAGAGCCTTCCAGCTCTCGGCGGACTGCAGCGAAAGCCCGCCGCTGAGCGCGATGTTCGCGCCGTAATCCGCGATCGTCTGCAGCTCGAGCAATTCCGCGTACCACCGGGCGCTCTGCGCCGGGTCGCGGACGACGATCAGCGTGCCGGCGTAGTTCATTCCCGCACCTGCCCCGTGCCGCGGATAAGATATTTATAGGTCGTCAGCTCCCGCAGGCCCAGCGGCCCGCGCGCGTGCAGCTTCTGCGTCGAGATGCCGATCTCGGCGCCCAAGCCGAAAACGCCGCCGTCCGTAAAACGAGTGGAGGCGTTGACATACACCGCCGCCGCGTCCACTGCCGCGAGAAATTTCTGCGCCGCCGCCGCGTCCCGCGCGATGATCGCCTCGCTGTGCCTTGTGCCGTATTTCTCTATGTGCGCGAGCGCCTCGTCCTCGTCCGCAACGATTTTACAAGCGAGGATCAGGTCGTTGTACTCCCGGCCAAAATCGTCGCCCGCCGCCGCTTTGACGCCGGGCACGATCGCGCGCGTCTGTTCGTCGCCGCGGATCTCCACGCCCGCGAGACGCAGCGGCTTGAAGATGACGGGCAGCGCCTCCCGTGCGATATCGCGGTGGACGAGGATGCACTCGCAGGCGTTGCAGACCGACGGGCGCGAGACCTTCGCGTTGTAGATGACGTCCGCCGCCATAACGACGTCGGCGCTCTTGTCCACATAGGTGTGGCAGACGCCCGCACCCGTCTCGATGACAGGCACCGCGGATTCCCGCACGACCGTATCGATGAGAGAGCGGCCGCCGCGCGGGATGAGCAGGTCGACGAGACCGACCTGCTTCATGAGCTGCGCGGCGCTCGCGCGCGTGGTATCCTCCACGAGGCACACGCAGTCCTCGGGAAAACCGACGGACTTCAGCGCCGCGCGCAGCGTTTCAACGATCGCCTTGTTGGAGCGAATGGCCTCCTTGCCGCCGCGCAGCACCGCCGCGTTGCCGCTTTTCAGGCACAGCGCCGCAGAGTCCGCCGAGACGTTCGGCCGCGCTTCAAAGATCACCGCGATGACGCCCATCGGAACGGTGATCTTTTCGATCGACAGTCCGTTCGGGCGGGTGTCGCTCGACAGCACGGCGCCGACGGGATCGGGCAGCGCCGCGACCTCGCGCAGACCTCCGCAGATGCCGCCGACGCGCGCTTCGTTGAGCAGCAGCCGGTCGCACAGCGCCGGTGAGAGCCCCTGCTCCCGCGCCGCTTCGAGATCGAGCGCGTTGGCCGCGAGGATATCCCCGCGCCGCTGCCACAGCAGTTTCGCCGCCGCCTCCAGCGCCGCGTCCTTCTGTTCGCGCGCCGCGCCTGCGAGAAAGCCGCGTGTTGCGCGCGCGTTTTGGCAAAGCTTCGTTACCGTCATTTTTTTACCGCCTTGAACAGGGTGCCGACAGATGCGCCGTCGAGCAGCCGATAGATATTTTCGATGGGGGTGCTGTTGATGACCACCGTGTCGATGCCCGCTTCGCCCGCGATACGCGCGGCGTGCACCTTGGTCGCCATGCCGCCCGTTCCGAGCGCCGAGCCGGCGCCGCCCGCGAGCGCTTCGACGGCGGGGGTGATCGACTCGACGACAGAGACCAGTTTCGCGTCCGGACTTGTGCGCGGGTTCGCGTCGTACAGCCCGTCGATGTCCGTCAGGATGACGAGCATATCCGCGCCGATGAGCCGCGCGACGATGGCCGACAGGCTGTCGTTGTCTCCGTAGACGATCTCGTCGACCGCGACCGAGTCGTTCTCGTTGATGATCGGGATCGCGCCGAACTCAAACAGCTTTTCAAAGGTGTTGATGAGGTTGCCGCGCCGCTCGCCGTCGTCGACGTCGCTTTTGGTGATGAGCAGCTGGCCAACCGTGTGGCCGTACTCCGCAAACATCTTGTCGTATAAAAACATCAGCTCGCACTGGCCGACGCTCGCCGCAGCCTGCCGGCCCGGCGTGTCGGACGGGCGCGCCGCAAGCCCGAGACGCCCGACGCCCGCGCCGATGGCGCCCGAGGTCACGAGCGCGATCTCGGTGCCCGCGTTGCGCAGATCCGACAGGACCCGCACGAGCTCGCCCATGTGCTTGAGATTGGTTTTTCCGGTGTGGTGGATAAGCGTGGAGCTGCCCACCTTGAAAACGATGCGCCTTGTTTTACTCACAGTTTTACCCCGTTCCCGTGTGCTTATTCAATTATACGATAGCGGCGCAAAAAAGCAAGGAAAAGCATTCATTTCGCAGCGGGCTCTCTTGCTTGTCCGCAAAGCGATCCTTGTATATACTGATAATTGGCTCTTGCGTCTCTGTCCGCGGGGCAGGGGTGAAACAAACACCGGCCCCGGGCCCGGGGAACCGTTCCCCGGCGCGCAGGGGTTGCGGCGCCCGCCCGCAGGCGGGTGTGCAAGCGAGCAACCGCGCGCCGCGCGGCGCTTGGCGAGTCGCTGATGCACAGAGCAAAAGGGGGCATTGCGTGCCCCCTTAGCCCCTAACGAAAAGCCGCTTCTCCGGCACTTTTCTGTTGGTAGCTACGTGGGCGTTCCTTGCGCATCTGTCCGCGGGCAGGGTGGAACTAACACACGGCCCCGGGTCCGGGGAACCGTTCCCCGGCGCGCAGGGGTTGCGGGGTTGTTAGGGGCAAAAGGGGGCATTGCGTGCCCCCTTAGCCCCTAACGAAAAGCCGCTTCTCCGGCACTTTTCTGTTGGTAGCTGCGTGGGTGCCCGGAAAGGAATAGATATGTACTTTTCCCCTCGGGGGGCTGCGCATCGGGACTTACCGCTGCGGCAGCTTCGCTGCACGAGAAAAGCACCAAAAGCGTGGGGAGCCGAACTCCCCACGCTACAGCGCGCTAAGAGCCGCTGCGCGGTTGCGCGCTTGCACGCCCACCTGCGGGTGGGTGCCCTGACGGCTTAGGGTGCTGCCGCACCCTAAGACCCCCTTCGCGCAAACGCCTTAATGAACTGTAACCGTTTGCGCTGGCTTACCCTTTCTTTTTGGGGCTCTATCTTCGCTTCGGGGGGGCGCAGCGACTTTCGCCATGGCGGTTCGTCAGCCGATAAAAGCCGGCTCTGCGTGCAGAGCCGGCTTTTTACTCAGATCATATAATGCTCAACGTTTTTAAAGTTTTCGTAGCGAAATCCGGCGATATAGTAATTGCCGTCGGCGCCGCTCTTCAGGGTGTAGACGTTCGTCTGCATATCGCTCCAGAACGGCTCGAGCATGCTCCAGGTGATGGAATCGGCCTCGCCGAATTCGACGAGCTGAGAGAGGGACGGATCGTTCATCACGTTCTCATCCATCAAGTCGAGCAGCCACAGCTCGTAGCCCTCCTCAAGCGGTACGACCGCGAAAGTATAAAAGGGGAAATACAAGCCGCCCGTTCCGTACTTATAGACGGTGTCGCCGTCGATGGCGTAGGGCTCGTAGCTGTTGGAGCGATAATCGTCGGAGAGCGCGGCGCCGTCGCCGAACAGGGTGCGGATCGCCGCCGGAAACTTGTCGAGCGAGATGGAATAGGTGTAGTTGTCGCCGCTCGCGATGAACGAACCGTCGAGATAGCCCGCCGCAGCGAAAAACAGCGTGAAGTCGTTGAGCTGTGCGGGATCCGTGAACGCCTGCGGGCAGGTATTGAACGGGCGCACGAGCGTGACAAACTGCTGTACGACATTGTCGGGGACGGCGAAGGTCGGCGCGGTCGGCGCTTCGTAAACAAATTCGATCTTTCCGGGCACCTGTTGGTCCGGCGCGCCGCCGGACGGGGACGCGGCGCCGCTGCCGTCGGATGCGGTTTTTCCGCACGCCGGAGCAAGCAGCAGCGCGAGACAGAGAAACAGACAGACAACTTTTTTCATATGCAGCACCTCCGTGGGGGCCGGGTTACTTTGCGGATGCGTACTATTCAGTCGGCGGGTCGGACAAGCGATCCTGCGTACCGCCGGGCGCTTTCAGATCGCGCAGACCGAAGAAAACGAGCGCGGCGCATTCCACCGCGAGCGCAAGGATACAAGCAAAGGTCGTGCCGAACATGCCGAACAGATGGATGAGCGGCCAGCTGACGGCGAGCGCCGTGACGATGCCGAGCAGGGTGGAGCCGATCAGGCCCTTCATATCCCGCAGCACCGTCAGCAGCATACAGTAAAACAGGGACAGCGCCGTAAATACCGTGCACACGACCATCGGCGCGAGCAGCCCTTTATAAGCGGCGATATCCGCGCCGTAGAGCCATGTGAGGCCCCATTCGCCGAGCGCCAGAACACCGCCGATACCGAGAACGCCGACGGCAAACACGAGCAGCGTCACATTGCGCGCGAGCTTCAGAAAGCCGGCGCGGTCCCCGCTGTCGAGCCGCGCGGAAAAGAAGGTCACGAAGGGGGCGAACAGGTAGACGACGCCGACTTGCAGGATGAGCACAGGGGAGTTGACAAGGTTGTAAACGCCGATCGTCTCGGTGCCGAGCATCCGCTCGAGGAAGAGCTTCGGCGCGGACGCCGCGGCGGTGTTGAAGAAGGCATACAGCGCGAGCGGGGCGCATTCCCCGAGCAGCGCGCCGACGGCGGACAACGGCGCGCGTTCCAACGGCACAAAATAGGTCTTCGTCGCGGGCAGATCATACGCAAGACAGAAAGCCCAGCACGCGGCGGCCATCAGCGCGAGTGTCAGCGGGAGGCTCTGCGTGAGCGCAAACACAGCGCAGAAGACCGCGAGGCTCACAACGCCCCGCGCGGCGTAGGAGATGCCCACGACGTCCATGCGCTCCGCCTTCTGCGCAAAGCCGTGCAGCACGTCGGTCGCCGCCTCGAGCAGCTTGTAAGCGAGCCATAGAAAGATGCACAGGAGCTGCGCGCCGCGGTAGCCCGCGAGCACGCTGTACAGCGCGCACAGCAGAACCGCCGCGCCGACTGTGACGGCCCGGCTTTCGAGGTAAGCCGCGCGGCTGTATTTGTCCTTCGTGTCGGACACCTGAAAGGTGCGCATACCGTAGGACGCGAGCGTCAGAAAGATGTTGGTGACCGTCATCGCCGTCGCGAGCAGGCCCGCGTTGTAGTCGCCCGTACCGGCGAAGGACAGTCGCTTGATAAGAAGACCCGTGACCAACCACTGGCAGGCAAAGTAGATGAGATTGCCCACGGTGTTGACCAGCAGATTCCGTTTCAGTGCTTTATCGCTCATAATTCGACCCTCCCGCGGCCCGGTCAGGCGCGCGGCGCAATATCCGCCGCGTCGATGAACCGGCGCAGCTCGTCCGTCTTGGCGCGCACGGCCCGTTTGCCGACGCGCGCTTTTTTATAATAATTCATCAGCCGCTCGGTTTGATCCGTCAGCTTTTTGCCGAGAAAATCGAACCAATGCGGGTTGATATGCAGCGTGTTCATCGCCTTGAGCGCAAACAGCGCGAAAAACTTGACGGCATTGAAGCGCGGCGCATATCCCGCCGAAAACGGCAGATCGCGCGGCGGATTTTTGAGCGTCCGCTCGAGCAGATCGGCGACGCGCATATAGGCGGGGTAATCCGGGTCGACGTCGTAATGCGCGCGCAGCCGCGCTTCGTCGATGGGAAACGAAATGTTCTTTTGCCCGAGCGCCGCCTTCAGATCGTCATAGTTGTCGATCGCGGCGCAGCCCTCATAGGTCACAGGATCGTAGTCGTCGTGCAGCGGCTCGGGGCGCAGCACAAGACAGGACTTTCCAGCAAAGTACACCTCCGCGATGGAGGTGCTCATCCACGTCAGCAGCGTGTCGCAGCATTTGACCCACTGCTTGATGGAATAATCGGTGATAACATGAAAATGCGGGTGCTTCCTTTTCATCTCCTCGAGCGGCGGGCTTTGCCATTCGCTCGGGTGGGGACGGTAGATCAGCTCGATATCGGGCAGCTCGCCGAGCAGCCGGTCGAACCACGCGAGCGTCTCGCGCATCGAGCGCGCGCCGACGGCCTTGAAGCCGGCGAAGTCGAGATCGGTCATCTCGTTGAGCTCGGCGACCTCCTTGTCGTCCATCCACGCGCAGGAGAAGGAGCTGATGTAGCAAAGCCAGCGCCTGCCCGCGTCGAGGCCGAATTCCCGTGCGAGCGCCGCGCGGGATTTAAAGTAGCCGTCGAACATGGGACGCAGAAAGTCGAGCTGCACCGCGCCGGTGACGACCGCGTTGTTTTCCGGCACGCCCTTCGAGACGATGCGCCGCTTTGCCGCATCGCCCCAGCAGATGTGGGTACACTTGCGGGCGTTCTGCGTCAGACTGTAAAAATCGCTGTCCTCCTGTTCGCGGGAGAGCACCTCCTCCCAGTGCAGGTTGACGACCTTTTGCAGCTTTCCCACGTTATTATAAACGAAGCTGTTGAGCGTCTCGTTGTCGTACATCGCCGACGTGACGATGACCCGCGGCTTTTTCCATGTGAAATATTTGAGCTTTTTGCGGTCCATGAGCTGAAAAAGCTCCGACGTATAGCCGCGGCGCTCGAGCTCCGCCATCACAAGGCACACGTTCTCGAACTCACGCACGATGTGCTCGTATAAAAACAGGAAATCAAGACCCACGGCGGCGTCTCCTTTTCGATGATAGCATCAGTATAACACACAGGGGCAAGCGTCGGGCATACGGAAGCATAGCGCGCCCCCAAAGGACGCATGAGAAAAATATTACGCTTAAGGTGAGCCGGGCGCTGAAATAAGAGAAAGTTGACGGTCGAGGTCCGCCGGGCGCTCGGAAGGGAGTGGATATGTACTTTTCCCTCGGCGCGGTTTCATCATACAGTGATGCTCGCCGGGCGCTCGAATAAGAGGAATTTAACGTCGGAGTGCGCAGGGCGCTCGAGTGAGAGTGAGTATGTACTTTTCTGCGAGAAAAGTACCAAAAGCGTGGGGAGCCGAACTCCCCACGCTACAGCGCGCTAAGAGCCGCTGCGCGGTTGCGCACTTGCACGCCCACCTGCGGGTGGGTGCCCTGACGGCTTAGGGTACTGCCGCACCCTAAGAACCCCCTTCGCACAAACGTCGTTATAAACTGTGACCGTTTGCGCTGACGTTCTCTTTCCTGCTTAGCCTACATCTTCACTTCGGGGCGCAGCGACTTTCGCCGCGGCGGTGCGGCGGCCGCCGAACCGCGGGCTCGTCTGCTTTGCGCTACTCGTCGAGCTTGAGAACCGCGGTGAACGCCTCGCTCGGGACCTCTACGGAGCCGAGCTGGCGCATCTTCTTTTTGCCCTCTTTCTGCTTTTCCAGCAGCTTCTTTTTGCGGGTGATATCGCCGCCGTAGCACTTTGCAAGCACGTCCTTGCGCAGCGCCTTGACCGTCTCGCGGGCGATGATCTTGCCGCCGATGGCCGCCTGAATGGGGACCTCGAACAGCTGACGCGGGATGTGGTCCTTGAGCTTTTCGGCGATCTTGCGCCCGCGCGCATACGCCTTGTCCGCGTGGACGATGAGCGAGAGCGCGTCGCACGGCTCGCCGTTGATGAGGATGTCCAGCCGGACGAGTCGGCTTTCTTCAAAGCCCTTCATATCGTAGTCATAGCTCGCGTAGCCCTTTGTGCGGCTCTTGAGCGCGTCGAAAAAGTCGTAGATGATCTCGCCCAGCGGCAGCTCGTAGTGGATGTCCACGCGCGTCGCGTCTAAATATTTCATGTCGATAAAGACGCCGCGCCGGTCCTGGCACAGATCCATGATGCCGCCGACGTATTCGGTCGGGGTGTAGATGTGCGCGTTGACAAAGGGCTCCGCCGCGGACGCGATGGTGGACGGATCGGGGTAATTGGTCGGATTGTCGACGTCGACGACGGTGCCGTCTGTTTTGGTGATGCGGTAGACGACGCTCGGCGCGGTCGTGATGAGGTCGAGATCGAACTCCCGCTCGAGGCGTTCGATGATGATCTCGAGATGCAGCAGGCCGAGAAAGCCGCAGCGGAAGCCGAAGCCCAGCGCCGCCGACGTCTCCGGCTCAAAGGACAGGGAAGCGTCATTCAGAATAAGCTTGTCGAGCGCGTCGCGCAAGTCGCCGTAGCGCGCGCCGTCGGCGGGATAGATGCCGCAGAAGACCATCGGCACCGCCTTGCGGTAGCCGGGCAGAGGCTTGTCCGCCGGGTGGTGTGCGCTCGTCACGGTGTCGCCCACGCGCGTGTCGCGCACGGTCTTGATGCTCGCCGTGATGTAGGCGACCTCGCCGGCGGTGATCTGTTCGCACGGCTCGAGGCTCGCCGGGCGCATATGTCCGACCTCGACGACCTCAAATTCCGCGCCCGTCTGCATCAGGCGGATGGCGTCGCCCGCGCGCAGCGACCCGTCCACGACGCGGACGTAAATGATGACGCCCTTGTAGCTGTCGTAAACGCTGTCAAAGATAAGGCATTTGAGCGGCGCGTTTTCGTCGCCCTTCGGCGCGGGGATGTCGGCGATGACGCGCTCGAGCACCTGGTCGATATTGATCCCCTGCTTTGCGGAAATGCGCGGTGCGTCGAGCGCGGGAATGCCGACCTCGTCCTCGATCTCCTGTGCGACGCGGTCGGGCTCGGCAGAGGGCAGATCGATCTTGTTGAGAACGGGGACGATCTCGAGGTTGTGGTCGACCGCGAGGTACGCGTTCGCAAGCGTCTGCGCTTCGACGCCCTGCGTTGCGTCGACGATGAGGACGGCGCCCTCGCACGCCGCGAGCGAGCGAGAAACCTCATAGTTGAAGTCAACGTGGCCCGGCGTATCGATGAGATTCAGTTCATAATCCCGGCCGTCCTTCGCGCGGTAATTGAGGGTGACGGCGCGCGCCTTGATGGTGATGCCGCGCTCCTGCTCGATGTCCATGTTGTCGAGAAACTGACTGGACATGACGCGCTTGTCGACGGCGCTCGTCAGCTCCAGGATGCGGTCGGCGAGCGTCGACTTGCCGTGGTCTATGTGCGCGATGATGCAAAAATTGCGGATGTTGTCTTTCATATGCGTCCTTTGCTGCGTCTGTCGGTAATGAGGGGGAGATCGCCCGTTCAGCCGGGATAGGGCGTGTGCTTGATAAAATCTCCGATGCGCCGCACGCATTCCGTCGCGTCGCCGCAGCCGTCCACGAGCTTCTCCATCGGGCACAGATCCGTGCCGGTACGGTTTTCTATAAACGGCACCAGCGCCGCATAGGAGGCGCTGATCCCGTTTCGGAGCAGGTACAAAAGGCCGCTCTCGCTCATCAGGTACGCGAAAGCTTCCTGTGCGCCCGCGGCGACAAGCACGCTCGCCGCCGCCTTCCCGATAATTTTGTCCGCAACGGCGGCGCCGCACAGCGCGGCGCCGTGCTCCCCGTAAAGCTTGAACAGCGGGCGCACGCTGTGCCCGTTTTCAGTGAGAATGCGCCCGTCCGCGAGCGCCGCCGCCACCGAGCAGCCGTGCGCGTCGAGCGCCGCGATCGCCGTTTTGATATTCATAGTGCCATCCTTTTCCGGATATTTTATGTGTAGGAATTATAGCACATTTTTCCCCGCTGTGGAAAGAGTAATCCGCGCGCGGCGGCGCTCATATCCTGAAAACGCGGAATAATGGACATATATAATAAAAAAATTGAATTATTGCAAATGTTTGTGCTATAATGACAGAACTAAAGTTATAACTTGAGCAGCGAGGTTCGTCTATGGCCGACAAGTCGGAAGAAAATAGAATTCCTTACTATCCGTATGCGCCGGACAACGCAAGCGCTCCCTACGGGCAGCCATATTCTCCCGTGTCCGGCGACCCGAACGCGCCGTATATGCCCGGTTATACCGACCCGTATGCCGCGCCGTATTACGGTCCGGCGCAGAGCGCCTATTCCGCGTATGCCCCGGATGGCCAAAGCGCTTCTTATGCGCCGGCCTATCCCGCCGCGCCCGCGCAAAGCGCGCCGGCCGGGCAGCCCTACGAGGGGTATGCGCCGTACACGCCGCCTGCGGCTTCCGCCGCGGGCTACGACCCTTACGCGCAGCCGTATCAGCCGCCGACGTACGCGCAGCCGTATGTGCCGCCGTACGACCCTGCCGCGCCCGCGCAGAGCGCGCCGGTCGGGCAGCCCTACGAGGGCTATGCGCCGTACACGCCGCCTGCGGCTTCTGCCGCGGGTTATGACCCTTACGCGCAGCCGTATGCGCCGGCGTATCAGCCGCCGGCGTACGCGCAGCCGTATGTGCCGCCGTATAACCCCGCCGCGCCCGCGCAGAGCGCGCCGGCGCCCGGCTATGATTTCACTTCGGACTACCAGATGCCCGACTTTTTGAAGGATTATCAGTTCGGCGCTTTTACGTCCGACTATGCGCCGCAGAAAAATTCCTTTACGACGAGCTATGAGAAGCGGCAGGAGCAGAGCGCTCAGCCGGCCGCCGCGCCGACGACCGCACAGCCGGTGCAGACCGCGCTGCCGGTGCAGAGTGCACAGCCGGCTGCCGCGCAGACGACCGCCCAGCCGACGCCCGCCTTTGACGGAAACGCGTTTTATGCGCAGCCGTCGTTCACGGCGACTGAACCGGCACGGGCAGCGCAGACCCAGACCGCACAGCCGGAGCAGAGCGCACAGCCGGCCGCCCAGCCGACGCCCGCCTTTGACGGAAACGCGTTTTTTGCGCAGCCGTCGTTCACGGCGACTGAACCGGCCCAGGCAGCGCAGACGCAGACCGCACAGCCGGAGCAGAGCGCACAGCCGGCCGCCCAGCCGACGCCCGCCTTTGACGGAAACGTGTTTTTTGCGCAGCCGTCGTTAACGGCGACTGAATCGGCCGCCGCCGCACCGGTGCAGACCGCGCTGCCGGTGCAGAGCGCACAGCCGGCCGCCGCGCAGACGCCCGCCTTTGGCGGAAACGCGTTTTATGCGCAGCCGTCGTTCACGGCGACTGAACCGGCACAGGCAGCGCAGGCGCAGACCGCGCAGCCGGAACAGAGCGCGCAGCCGGCCGCAGCGCCCGGCTTTGATGAAAATGCGATTTTTGAGCAGCCTCCGTTCGCGGCGGCTGAACCGGCCGAGGCCGCCGCAGCACCGACGCAAAGTGCGCCCCCTGCGCCCGCGGCGCAAGCAGCGGATCCGTTCGCAAGCTTTCCGGGCGTGCCCGCACAGCCGGCGGACAGATTTTTCGACCCGGGCGATGCGGCGCAGCCGGCGGTGAAAACCACCTCGGATGCGGCGCAGCACACGGCAGCGCAGGCGCTGGAACGCGCCGCGGCGGTGCAGACGCTTCCGCAGGACACCGCCGAGGTGGAAAAGGTCGCGCAGGAAATGAGCAGCTCTGTGCTCAGCAACAGCTACAGCAAGATTTTTTCTGACAACAATCTCAGCGAGGAGCGGCGCGGCATCTGTCTGCGCACCGGGGCGCTGCGCTCCGATTATTTCCTGCTCAAGCAGGGCGGCCGCCCCTACCGTATGTTCGATAAGGTTTCACTCACGCTGCACGACGGCAGCTGTGCGGCGCTTCTCAGCGACGTAGAGTTCGCGGGTTATGTGCTCGCAAAGGAGATCGGCGGGCTGTGCGACGCGGGCGACGAGGATGCGGAGCTCAGCGAGACGCAGGACGGCGACCTTCGCGACGCGCTGTATATCGGCGGCGACGAGATGCTGCCGGAGGATATGGCGAGCATCGATTATCTGCTGTTGTCGCAGCAGCACGTCGACGACGACACGGACGACGACCCGGAGGAGAAGCTCGGCATCCTGCTGTCGCAGATGGGCCTGGGCGATATCGAATACGAAAACACGCAGGATCTGACCCACAACAAGCGGATATTCCTGCTGCTGTTGTCCGCGGCGATCAACCCTTACATCGGCTGCGTCATCGTCAACGACCCGCAGTTCCGTGTCGGCCGCGGCGAGGACACCGTCGCGCGCCGCATCTTTGCAAAGCTTGCGGGCGAGGGCAAGGGCGTGCTGCTCGCGAGCTGCGGCAGCGGACTGATGGCGTCGGTCGCGAACCGCGTGATCGCGCTGCGCGCAGGGCAGATCGTTTTCGACGATACATACAAGCGCTTCCTCGACAAATATTGTCTGGGCATTATGTCCTTCACCTGTGCCGATCCGGACGCTATGGTCTCCTTCTTTATTCAGAAATACGCCAATGTCTCCGCGCTGTCCAACGGAAATCTCGTCTATCTGCTGCGCAAGCATGAGCAGGATGTGGATCTGGACGCGCTGTTGACGGATGCGATCAGAAACGGGGCGGATCACCGCTCGATCGTTCTCGATGAAAAGAGCTTTGACATCGCTTGCAAGGAGGTCCTCAGAGGGATATGACGCTTTACGGACTGTATGCGAAACGATATAAGCTGACCATCGGCTATGTCGCGTTTTACGCGCTGATCCTTGCGGCGCTCAACTTCGGCGTCGTGGCGATCCTCGGGCGCTACGGCAGTTATCTGCCGTTTGCAGTGGGAGGATATCTTTCCAGCGATATGTTGGGCGTGAGCTACGTCTATACGCTCGTCGCGCTTTCGGGCATTACGCTGTGCCTGTTTTTGTCCCCGGCCGCGCTGCGGCTCGACGCCGCCTACAATAACCAGTGGTATCTGTTGTCAAAATGCGGCTTTACGCCCACGGGCATGGTCAACAGCCGGGTGCTGCTGGCGCTGGTGAGCGTGATTGGCGTTTATCTTCTCGGCTTTGCGATCGACCTCGGCGTGGGCGCGCTGCTGCTGTTCTCCTTCAGCACCGGGGCGCTGCTGCTGGTGGGGCGGCTTGCCGCCATTGGCGTGCTGTGCTTGCTGTGCATCCTTCTCGTGCCCATGGCGGTCTCGACGCTGCTGCGCGCAAAATTCCCCATAGGTCTGTGCGCGCTGCTGGTCGCGGCGGGTCTCGGGCTTTATCTTGCGACGGAGGACTTCTTCAATTCCGCCGCGCAGGAGTCGCTGCAGGCGTCTGTCGTCCGGCTGACCTCCTTTTCGGTCCCGTGCCTCGCGCTGCTGACGATCGTTCTGTGCGGCGCGAGCGTGCTGCTCATCTACCTGCGCTCCCAAAAGCGCATCTTGAATTATGAGGAGCCGGAGCTGGACGAGAACGCGCTCGTCGCCCTCGGCATCGAAGCGGATACGCTGGTGCTGGAGCGCGGCGCGCACAAGTACGACGTCGTGATCTCCGGGCCCGAGGTCAACGGCGAAGAGGATCGCGATATCGAGATCCCCCGCTTGTCCCGCGAGGACGCGGACATACCGGAAGAGGAAGACGCTCCGCAGGAGGCGGATGAAGCCCCTGAACCGCGCAAGCGCGGCCTGTTCGGGCGCCGCGATGAGGACGCGGAGGCCGACGACGAGGAAGAGGACGAGGTCGACGACGAAGACGAGGACGAAGACGACGAACGCCCCCGCCGCCGCGGTCTGTTCGGCCGCCGCCGCAGGGATGACGAAGATGAGGAAGAGGACGAGGAGGACGAGTAATCCCCCGGCGGTCCAATGGATCATGATACAGAAAAGGCCTCCCCTTGCGGGGAGGCCTTCTTTGCTCTCTATTTCAGCAGACCCTTGAGAAGATCGCCCGCCTTGTCAGCGGTGATCTTGGAGGCGACCTGCGTGACGACCGTCTCCAGCTGGTCGCTGCTCAGCTTTTCGGTGACAAGCTTTTTCACGGTCTTCATCGGATCCTTCGTAAAAGAGGTGATCAGAGTGGGATCCTTCTGGATAATTTTGATGAGCTCGTTCGCAATGGATTTCAAATCAACAGACATTTTATTCTCCTTTTCTTATTCCGCCGCCTGCGCGGTGGTCTGCGCGTCGGCGTCCGCCGACGCACCGCTCATGAGCAGTGAATACAGTTCATCGAGGGTGGCGGCCTGCACGGTCGTGACGGCCGCGTCCTCGTTGAGCATCAGATAGTAATACACGGTGCTGTCCACCGTGACCGAAGCGCCGACGCGCAGCGTTACGGTCGTGCCGGGATCGCCGTAGGTGAACGTCAGCGTCGTTTCGCTGCCGTCGAACCCGAAAGCGGCGAGAGACGCCGCGTCGGGGTCATAATCGACACAGGCGGCCTGCACGAGCCCGGTGAGATCATAGAGCGCGGTGTCGACGTTCGCGGCGACGGTCTCAAAGGGCTCCCCGTTCTTCTGTGCGCTCCAGATGATGGTCGTCTCGGACGCGCCGTCCTCGCTGTCCGCCGCTTCCTGCGTGCAGGTATAGTCCCAGACGTCGCCGCCGCGCGTGAGCGTGAGGGCGCTCACTTCGTCCGACGAGACGGCCGGCAGCGTTTCGTAATCGACCCACGCGAGGATATCGCGCGCCGCGTAGTCGGTGAGCGAGGTCCCGACGACGAATACCCGGTCGTCCCCCCCGATATAGGCGTACATACGCCCGTTATCGTGCTCGCTCAGGGAGAGGGTCTGCTCGGTCGTTCCGTCCGACACGGTAAAGACATACTGCGGCGCATCCAGACCGTATTCCGACAGCGCGCCGTGCTCGGTGAGCACCCGTGAGGCGGTGAGATGCGCATAGGCGTAGACGTAGGTTTCCGCGTCGCTTTGACGGATGGGCCAGCCGTCATACTGCGTACAGACCCAGCCGTCGTCTGTTTTTTGAAAGGTCAGCCCGGCGGTGTCCGCGCCGGACGCGCGGATGGAGGTGATCTCCGAGAGGGCGCCGACGGCGTCCGCATCCGCGTCCGCCTGCGCCTTTTTCTCCGCGCTGCTCTTCTGCAGGGCCGTCACGACAAAGTAGGCGGCGATCAGAAGAACCAGGACGGCGGAAAGAAGCACCAGAGGCTTATTTTTTCTGTTCATACTCTTTCCTCTTGGTTAGGCCTTGCGGCGGCGGTTCCAGACGAGGAAGCCGCCCAGAAGCAGTGCGAGCGGGAGCACGAACACAAACAGCAGCCGGTAGAAGGTACCGCCCGTCAGCGCGTTGGTGGGCACCTCCAGGCTCTTCGCTTCAATGGAGATGTTCTCCACGTCCTCGAAAAAGCTCGCGACAGCGTTGACATAGATATCGATGTTGACGACGTTTGTGAACGAGGAGGTGACGCTGCTGTCGATGAGGTTGACGCTCGACAGCGCGACGACGCTCGATACGGTGCCGTCGTCCGCCGTCCGCTGCGCGCTGATGCCGAGGTCGTACTCACCCTGCGTCTGCCCTTCCTCGGTCACGGCGAGCGCGGACGCGGTCGTCGTCATAAAGGCGCTGGTCGTGAGGGACTCATCCTCGCTCTCAGCGAGCGTGAAGCCGCCGGTATTGATGAGCAGCGCCAGCGCGTCGCTGCCCAGCGACCCGACGATGTCGCCCGAGCCGAGCTCGGGGAACAGGTAGTAGGCGTTCTGATAGCAGCGCTCCGGATCGGCGATATAACCGTCGACGGCCTCGATGCCGTACTGGGAGAGGATCGATTCAAAGTTGGTATAGCGCGCGGGCGTCGACGGCCCCACATACATGAGGTTTCCGCCGCCGGCGAGATATTCGTTTACCATCGCCGCCTCGTCGTCCGCGAGATCCGCCGTCGGCCCGTTGAAGACGAGCAGCGTGCAGTCGTCGGGGATGCCGCCGTCGAGCAGCAGATTGACGGAGCCGGTGTCGAGGCTGAGCTTGGTCAGACGGTCCTGAACGTCCGTTGAGATGTCGGACTCCCCGTGGCCCTCGGTGAAATACACGTGCTGGTCGTTGCTCGCGCACACGGCGTTGATGGCGCTCGTGAGCTGGCCCTCGCCGTCGAACGCCGTCTCGGTCTTGGTGCCCGAATAGTAATAGGTGTACAGATCGTACTGGATGATGTCGTCAAAGGAAACGGTGCGGCTCTTGCCGCTCGTCTCGTTCGTGACGATGATCGTATTCTCCGTCGCGCCCAGCGACGTCACGGTGCCCGGGTCACTGACGGGGTCGACGATCTCGCTCGTGATGCGGTCGCTGTTCTGGACGTATTGATTGACAAGCTTTTCAATGCGCACGTCGAGCGAATCCGGGGCGGCGACGACGGTGAGCTTTACGTCGTCGGTCAGGCCGCCGATGAGCTCCTTCGTCACGTCGCCGATGGTATAGACCTTCGACGCGCTGATGTCGATCTTGGAAAGACTGTCGGGCAGCAGATTGACGAGCAGGATCGCGACGATCGCGATGGCCGCGACGATGACCGTGATAAGCGACGCGCGCGAGCCGTTTTGATAGCTGCGCGAGGAAAACATTTCCCTTATGAGGGAGGGCTTTTTCTCAGCCGGTGCAGCCTGCGTGTCAAGCTGCGCGGGATTTGCGTTTTCTTTTTTCATGCTTCGTTCCTCCTTAGCTCCAGCGGCGCTTTTCGAGCGACTGTCCCGTCAGAAACAGCAGGAACGCCGTCCCGATGAGCACGCTGAGCAGCCCGGAAAGATCGAACAGATTGTTGTAGGCGAAATTTTCAAAGATGGACGTCACGGCGATGTCCGCGAGATAAACGCTGAATAGATCGGCGAGCCAGTCGGGCTTGAGCAGCAGCACCGCGACGATCGCCGCGGCACCCACGGCAAAAACAATGCCGGCGGCCGCCCAGTTTTTCGTGCTGTTGTAAAATACGAGGCACAGCGCCGCGAGCACGAGGAAAACGACGACCGCGCTGCCCTTCGCCGTCGACGGCAGCATCGACGCGATGCCCTGCCACAGATAAATGACAAGCAGCGCCGCGAACGTGCCGACCGCCGCGATGACCTGGCTTTCGGTGAGCGAGGAGATAAAAAGGCCCACGGCGATAAACAGCGCGCCGATGCAGAAATAGGCAATCAGGGCGCTGTAATCGGTCAACGGATAGGAGGTCCCGATGCTGCCGATGATGATCGGACACACACAGAACAGGATGCAGGGGAACAGCAGAACGCCGCACAGCGCGAAAAATTTTCCGAGCACAATGTCGCTCACGCGCAGCGGGCTCGTCAGCAGGATCTGGTCGGTCTTCTGCTTGCGCTCATCCGCAAAGCTGCGCATCGTCAGCAGCGGCACCGTCACCATCAGGATGAACAGAGTGCTCAGCAGCGTGTAGGAAAAATAGGGATACCCGGAGTTTAGGTTGTAAGCGACAAAATAGATGCCGATGACCGCGATGAGCACCGCCGAGAAGATCGGCGCCGTCATCGTATTGTACAGCGAATTCCATTCGCGTTTCATAACAGCTTTCATGCTTGCGCCTCCGTTGCTTCATCCTGCGCGGTCAGATCGAGGAAGACCTCCTCGAGCGACGCGTGCTCCCGCCGCAGCTCGAGCAGCGGTACGCCCGCGTCCGCGAACGCGCCGAACACTGCCGCGCGGATATCCGCGCCGTTCGCCGCTTCGACGGTAAACCGCACCGCACCCTTTTCGGGCGACTCGGAAAAGCGGACGGTGCAGTTTTTGAGCGCCTGCAGCGCTTTCTCCGCGTCCGCCTTTTTCCCCAATGCCGTGACGTTCAGCTGACCCTTGCCGCTGAGCATCAGCTCCAGCTTTTCGGGCGTGTCGCAAGCGACGAGCTTTCCGTTCGCGATGATCATGACCTTGTCGCACACGGCGCTGACCTCGGACAGGATGTGGGAGCTGAGAATGACGGTATGCTCCCTGCCGAGCGACCGGATGAGATCGCGGATCTCAATGATCTGCTTCGGGTCGAGGCCGACCGTCGGCTCGTCCAGGATGATGACCGGCGGCATACCGAGGATCGCCTGCGCGAGGCCGACGCGCTGCCGGTAGCCCTTGGAGAGGTTCTTGAGCAGCCGATCCTTTACGTCGGTGACGCCCGTCGTCTCCATCGCTTTCTCGATAGACTCCGCGCGCTCGCTCTTTTTGATGCCCTTGATCTCCGCGGCGAATTCGAGATATTCCGCCGCCGTCATGTCCGCGTACAGCGGCGGCAGCTCCGGCAGATAGCCGATCTGTTTTTTTGCTTCGAGCGGATCATCCACGACGCTTATGCCGTTGATGATGACGTCGCCGCTCGTCGCGCCGATGTAGCCGGTCATGATGTTCATGGTGGTGGTCTTCCCCGCGCCGTTCGGCCCGAGGAAGCCGTAGACCTGATTGTCCTCCACGTCGAAGGTCAGGTCCGACACGGCGACATGGCCGCCGTAGTCCTTGACAAGATGCTTAACTTCGATCACTGAATTTGCCTCCGGGTTGATAGATTATGGATACGGTGCGCGGCCGGAGCCGCGCGCCGGGATGCAGCAAAAGGATACCGCCGCCTATTATAGCGCGCCGCACGAAAAATGGAACAATTTTTTTCCGGCGTCAGACCGTCGGCAGCGTCACGATGAAGGCGGTGCCGTTGCGCGCGTCGCTTTCGGCACGGATGGAGCCGCCGTGCGCTTCGGCGACGGCTTTTGCGATGGCGAGCCCGAGACCGCAGCCGCCCTGCGTGCGCGCTTCGTCGGTGCGGTAGAAGCGCTCGAAGAGGTGCGGCAGCTTTTCCTTCGGTATCACCTCTCCGAAGCTGCGCACCGACAGCTCCACCTTCTTCTTGCCTGCGGCAAGGCACACGTCCACCGGCCGCGCGGCGACGCCGTACTTGCGCGCGTTGTCGAGCAGGATCTCCAACAGCTGTTTGAGCTGGGCCTCGTCGCCCAAAACGCACAGCCCCTTTTCAACGCTGCTGCGGATCTCCTTGTTTTCATCAAAAAAGACCGGCTCAAACAGCAGCACGCACTGATACACGAGCGCCGACAGGTCGACTTGCGCGTAGATGGGCTTTTTGTCCGGATTGTCGAGCCGTGCAAGCGATAGCAGATCTCCCGTCAGCGACTTCATTCGCTCCGCTTCAAACTTGACGCGCTCGACGCGCGCTTCTTCGTCTGTGCTCTGCGCTTGCTGCGCGAGCAGACCGATATTGGAGATGATGACCGTCAGCGGTGTGTTGAGCTCATGCGACGCGTCCGCGACGAACGCCCGCTGCTTGTCCCACGCCTGCTGTGCGGGGCGCACCGCCGCCGAGGACAGCAGCCAGCACACGCCGAACAGCACCGCCGCTGCGGCGCCGAAAACGCAGCCGGAGGTCTGCAGCAGATCCTTGAGGACCGAGCGGTCGTAGGTCATGTCCGCAAAGGCGATCGCCGTCCCCTCCTCCTCCTCGACGCGCAGATACCGAAGATTGTAGCTCTCGAGCACGCCCGTCTGTGTATCGCGCGCGAGGCAATCCTCGCAGATGGCGATCAGCGTATCGTTGTCGAGCTTGAAATAGCGGTTGCTCGTGACAAAAATGGTGTTGGAGTCGTCGATGCGCACGGTAAAGGTGGGCACCGGGCTGTCCGCGCCGCCGGGGACCTGGAAGGAGAGGGAATCCTCCTTGAGCGCGCTCTTCATCGCGCTCGCCGCGCGGGTGCTCAATCCCGCGCTCGTGACGGCGAAGACCACGCCGAACACGGTGAGCAGCACCGCGCACACGAGCGCCATGGCGATGGCGACGAACTTCCATTTGAGTTTTTTTATCATGCGCTCTCCTCCAGCCGATAACCGGTGTTGCGCAGCGTCACGATCGCGACGCGCGAACCGATGAAGGCGAGCTTTTTGCGCAGGAAGGAGATGTACACCTCGACGTTGTTGTCCTCCGCCGCCGACTCGTAGCCCCATATTTTCAGGAGGATGGTCTCCTTTGTTATTACGCCGCCCGCGTTCTGCATGAGCAGCCGCAGGATATCAAATTCCTTTTTGCGCAGCGCAATGCTTCGCCCCGCACAGGAAAGCTCAAAGGTGGACAAATTGAGCTCCGCGTCGCCGAAATCGAGCTTTTCCATCACGACCTCGCCGGGCCGGCGCAGCACGGCGCGAAGGCACGCGAGCAGCTCGTCGGTCTCAAAGGGCTTTGTGAGATAGTAATCGGCACCGGCGTCGAGACCGGTGACCTTGTCCGCCGTCTCGCGGCGGGCGGTCAGCAGGATGACGGGGGTGCGCAGACCCGCCTCGCGCATACGCCGCACGATCTCGAAGCCGCTGACGTACGGCAGCATCACGTCGAGGATCGCCGCGTCGTAGATGCCCGACAGCGCGCTCTCGAGCCCCTCCTCGCCGTCATAAAAAGCATCCGCCTCATAGCGCTCGCGCTCGACGATCTCCCGCAGCGTGTCCGCGAGCCTCTTTTCATCTTCTACGATCAGAATCCGCATAAAAACGGACCTCCGCGATTCATAATGGGAATGCGCCGCGGCCGCGCGGGCAGCGCGGCTCTGCGCCTATATCATAGCTTTTTTTATACATTATTTCAAATAATAGTATATAAGCATTAAACGAAGCTTAAACGGCCGGTTCTTGACAAAAACATACGCGCGTGCTACCATGAACGCGACAATCAAGCCCGTGAGGGAGTAGTCGGCGCGACGCAGCGCTTCAAGTCAACATGCATGGCCGGCACTTTCGGTCTGGCTTGAATGAAATGACGAGACTCATGTGTAGTGGAAGCTTAAAATGCCGATGCTATGCAGGGGTCTTCTTTGTTGTAAGGGATTCTTTTGCGCGCTGCTCAACGCGCGGCGGCAAGTGCGATCCGGCGGCCGGCCGGACCGCCGGGGATCCGCAAAAGCACGACGCCTTCCGGCTGTCGGCATTGCCCCGGCTGCTTTTAACGGCTGCGCGCCATAATGCGCGGTCTGCCGTTCAACTGCGTCAATTTCAACTATCGATAAAAGAGAGGGAAGATCATGGAATTTTACAATGCGGATGTGCAGGCGGTCTTAAACGCCGTCGGCGCGACGCCGGACGGTCTTTCCGCCGATGAGGCGGAGAAGCGTCTGCGCGAGAACGGACCGAATAAACTCAACGAGGCAAAGAAGACGCCGCTGCTCGTGCGCTTTTTCAAGCAGATGGCGGATCCCATGATCATCATTCTGCTCGTCGCGGCGGCCATCTCCGCCGCCACGTCGCTGTATGCGGGCGAGAGCAGCGCGGATGTATTCATTATTCTGACGGTCGTCATCATCAACGCCATCCTCGGCGTTTATCAGGAGAACAAGGCGGAGAAGGCGATCGAGGCGCTGCAGCAGATGGCGGCGGCGACCTCCAAGGTGCTGCGCGGCGGTCATCTGTGCGTCGTGAAGAGCGAGGAGCTGGTCGTCGGCGACGTCGTGGTGCTCGAAGCGGGCGACGCCGTGCCCGCGGACGCGCGCATCATCGAAAGCGCGTCCATGAAGATCGAGGAGGCCGCGCTGACCGGCGAAAGCGTACCGGTCGATAAATTCATCGCGCTCATCGGCGCCGGAGACGGCGCGCAGGTGCCGCTGGGCGACCGAAAAAATATGTGCTACATGGGCAGCACCGTCGTGTACGGCCGCGGCAGAGCCGTCGTCGTGGCGACGGGCATGAACACGGAGATGGGTAAGATCGCCGACGCCATCGCCATGACCAGCGAGGAGCGCACCCCGCTGCAGCGCAAGCTCGCGCAGCTGAGCAAAACGCTCACCTGGCTCGTGCTGGGCATCTGCGCGTTTATTTTCGCGTTCAGTCTGTGGCGCGCGGGCTCGCTCGACAGCGCCGTTATCCTTGATACCTTTATGGTCGCCGTGAGTCTTGCGGTCGCGGCGATCCCCGAGGGCCTTGTCGCGGTCGTGACCATCGTGCTGTCCGTGGGCGTCACCAACATGAGCAAGCGCGGCGCGATCATCCGCCGGCTGACGGCGGTCGAAACGCTCGGCTGCGCGCAGATCATCTGCTCGGACAAGACGGGCACGCTCACCCAGAACAAGATGACCGTCGTCGAGCATTACGCAGACGACGAGGCGCTGCTCGCGACGGCGATGGCGCTGTGCTCCGACGCGGAGCTGGACGAGGAGAACAACGCGGCGGGCGAGCCGACCGAATGCGCGCTCGTCAATTACGCGTATAAGCTGGGCCTGTCCAAAAACGACCTGAAGGCGGCGCAGCCGCGCGTGGGCGAGGCGCCCTTCGACAGCCTGCGCAAGATGATGTCCACGGTCCACAAGAAGAACGATTTCTATATCCAGTACACCAAAGGCGCACCGGACGAGGTGCTCAAGAAGTGCGACAGCTATTATAAGGACGGAAAAAAGCTGCCGCTCGACGACGCGGCGCGCAAGCGCATCCTCGCCGCCAACAAGGCGATGGCGGACAAGGCGCTGCGCGTGCTGCTCGCCGCCGAGATGAAATACGACGCGCTGCCGACGGACTTCTCCCCCGCGGCGCTTGAGCACAACCTTTGCTTCATCGGGCTCGTCGGCATGATCGACCCCGTCCGCGAGGAGGTGTTCGACGCCATCGCCGAGTGCCGCAGCGCGGGCATCCGCCCGATCATGATCACGGGCGATCACAGAGATACCGCCGTTGCCATCGCCATGCAGCTCGGGATCATCGACGATCCGTCGCAGGCGATCACCGGCGCGGAGCTCAGCGAGATCCCGGACGAGGATTTCTACGACGCCGTGAGCGACTACAGCGTTTACGCGCGCGTGCAGCCCGAGCATAAGACCCGCATCGTCAACGCGTGGAAGCAGCGCGGCTATATCACCGCGATGACCGGCGACGGCGTCAACGACGCGCCCTCCATCAAGAGCGCCGATATCGGTGTGGGCATGGGCATCACCGGAACCGACGTCACCAAAAATGTCGCGGACATGGTGCTGTCGGACGATAACTTCGCGACCATCGTCGGCGCGGTCGAGGAGGGCCGGCGCATCTACGACAACATCCGCAAGGCGATCCAGTTCCTGCTCGCGTCCAATATGAGCGAGGTGCTGAGCATCTTCTGTGCGACGCTCATGGGCTTCACGATCCTGCGGCCCATCCACCTGCTGTGGATCAACCTCATCACCGACTGCTTCCCGGCGCTGGCGCTGGGCATGGAAAAGGCGGAGCCGCGCATCATGAGCCGCAAGCCGCGCTCGTCCACCGACGGCATTTTTGCGAACGGCGTCGGCGGAGACATCGCCTATCAGGGCGTGCTTGTGACCATTGTGACGCTCGCCGCGTATTTTATCGGACACTATATGGAAGCGGGCGTGTGGGAGATCACCAACAGCCCCGACGGCATGACGATGGCCTTTTTGACCATGAGCATGGCGGAGATATTCCACAGCTTCAATATGCGCAGCCAGCGCCTGAGCGTTTTCCGCCTGGGCAGCGAGAACAAGGCGCTGTGGGGTGCGTGTCTCGGCAGCCTCGTGCTCACGACGACGGTTATTTACGTCCCGTTTTTGAGCAATGCGTTCGGCTTTGAGGAGATCAGCCTCATCGAGTACGCCGTCGCGATGGCGCTCGCGTTCAGCGTCATCCCGGTCGTTGAGCTCGTAAAGCTCTGTCAGCGCGCGCATACAAAGCGCAAAGCGGCATAACCTGTATTTCGGCAAAAGCCGGCGCGAAAGCACCGGCTTTTGTGCTATACTGTAGCCGGATCACAGAAGCGGCATCGGCGCCTGATCTATAATCAAT
>JAYFQJ010000012.1:0-2171 GCA_034927165.1 Oscillospiraceae bacterium | reverse complement strand
CGCCGACAACAGCGCGACGAACGGCCGCGTGACCTTATAGACGACGCGCAGCGTGCCCGCGACGGCGAAGGAGACCTTCTCCGGGTTGTTCATCGCGATGCGCTTGGGGACGAGCTCGCCGAACACAAGGCTCAGGAAGGAAAGCAGAACGGTGATGACGATCAGCGAACCGATGCGCAGCACCGAGTCGGGGATGCCGCTGTCGCGCAGCCAGTAGACGAGATACTCGGAAAAGGTGTCCGCCGCGACGGCGGAGGACAGGAAGCCGGACAGCGTGACGCCGACTTGGATGGTCGCGAGAAAGCGCGACGGCTCTCCCGTCAGGCTGCGCAGGATCTTCGCGCGCTTATTGCCCTCCTCCGCGAGCAGCTTGAGCTTCGCGTCGTTGAAGGAGATGACCGCGATCTCGCTCATCGCGAACAGCGCGTTGCACAGGATGAGAACGATCAGCAGAAGAATATAACCGAATGGATTGCCTTGCGGCATTTTTACGCTCCTTAATCGCCGCCGGGGCGGCACATATGATGATAGTATACTACCATAAGAGAAAAAAATAGACAAATGCCGCTGAAGCGCAAAATAAACCGATAGCGGCGGCGGACGGATCGGATTTGTCCGAAGGGGCCCCCGGACGGAGGCGCGCAGGCGATTTCGGCGCCCGCGACGGGCGGATCACGGCGATAAGCGTAGATAATCGATATGAATTGTGCTAAAATAGATTTAATTTTTGCATGAGGAGATCTGCATGACGGAAAATAAACTCGGCGTAATGCCGATAGGAAAGCTGCTGCTCAATATGTCGCTGCCGCTGATGGTGTCGATGTTTGTGCAGGCGCTGTACAATATCGTGGACGGCATCTATGTCGCGCAGCTCAGCGAGGCGGCGCTCACGGCGACGACGCTCGCGTTCCCTGTACAGATGCTGATGAACGCCGTCGCCATCGGCACGGGGGTCGGCGTCAATTCGCTCGTCGCGCGGCGGTTGGGCGAGCGGCGGCAGGCGGCGGCGGACAGCGCTGCTACCCACGGGATCGTCCTGACCCTTCTGAGCGCGTGCTTGTTCGTGCTGTTCAGCTATACCGCCGCGCGTCCGTTTCTCGCGCTGTTCACGGACGACGCGGAGCTGCTCTCAATGAGCTGTGATTATCTCACGGTCTGCACCCGCATCTGCCCGTTTCTGTTTCTCGCGTCGATGAGCGAACGGCTGCTGCAGGCGGCGGGTCACGCGTCGCTGAGCATGGCCTCCCAGCTCGCGGGCGCAGTGACAAATATCATCCTCGACCCCATTATGATCTTCGGGCGGTACGGCTGTCCGGCGATGGGCGTGCGCGGCGCTGCGGTCGCAACGGTGATCGGACAGGCGGTCGCCTGCGTCATCGCGCTGCTGCTCAACCACTTCAAAAACCACTATGTCCGTCTGGGCCTGCGCGGCTTCCGCTTTTCGGGGGAGACGGTGCGCGAGATCTACCGCGTGGGACTGCCCGCTATTTTCATGCAGGCCGTCGGCTCGCTCATGAGCGTGTGCATGAACGCGATCCTCATCCTGTTTTCCACGACGGCGGTCGCGGTGTTCGGCGCTTATTTCAAGCTGCAGAGCTTCGTCTTCATGCCGGTGTTCGGCATCACCCAGGGACTGTCTCCCATCGTCGGCTACAACTACGGCGCGCGCCGTCCCACGCGCATCAAAAGAGCGGTCAAGCTGTCCATGCTCTCCGCTGTCGCGATCATGTGCGCGGGCACGCTCATCTTCAATCTCCTCCCCGGCCGCCTGCTCTTGCTGTTCGCGGCGGGGGACGAGATGCTCGCTATCGGCGAGCGGGCGCTGCGCATCATCTCCTGGGGCTTTCCCTTTGCGGCGTGCTCCATCGTCATGAGCTCGACGTTTCAGGGCATGGGCATCGGCCGGCTGAGCCTCATCAATTCGCTGCTGCGCAACCTCGGCTTCATCCTGCCGTGCGCCTATCTGTTCGGGCGGTATCTCGGGCTCGATTATGTGTGGTACGCGTTCATCCTGTCGGAGGTCGCCTCGGTGCTGCTGATGACGTGGCTGTTCACGCGCGTGTGGCGCGAGCGTATCGCGCCAATGGACGAAACGGCTCCCGCGGGAGACGTGCAGACGGAATTACTGCTGTCGGAGGAAACAGAATGCTGACGGATATCGAAATCGCACA
>JAYFQJ010000132.1:0-22080 GCA_034927165.1 Oscillospiraceae bacterium | reverse complement strand
CGCTTCTTCTGCTTTCTGCCGATGTAGGCATACTGTCCGGATTTATAGACAGCCTGCTTCGCCGTGCGGAACAGCGTGCTCTTGCTGCCGAAATAGCCCTTCGCGAGCTTGAGAACTTTTTTTCTTCTTTTGCGCGTCATCATCGCGCCTTTTACGCGAGCCATAATTCTTTATCCTCCCAATTCTTATTGATACGGCAGCAGGACCTTGATGTTGGCCGCGTTCGTCTTGTCGACGTACGCCGCCTGACGCAGTCCTCTCTTGCGCTTGGTCGTCTTGCCGTGGCCGTTGAGAAGATGGGACTTGTACGCCTTGGCGCGCTTGATCTTCCCGTTTTTCGTGATCTTGATAATGCGTTTTTTGGTGCCGCTGTGGGTCTTCATTTTAGGCATGGCGCCTGTTCCTCCTGTTATTTGGTCGGCTTCGGGGCAATGAACATCTGCATGGAACGGCCTTCGAGCTTTGCTGCCTTCTCCACCGTCCCGCATTCGTCGAGCGCCTCGGCAAAGCGCTTCATCACGTCGATACCGAGCGATGTGTGCGCCATTTCGCGTCCGCGGAAACGAATGCTCGCTTTTACCTTATTGCCCTCCGCGAGGAATTTCTTCGCGTGGCCGAGCTTGGTCTCGAAATCGTGGTCGCCGATGTTGATGGACAGACGGATCTCTTTGAGCTCCACGATCTTCTGATTCTTTCTGGCCTCTTTTTCGCGTTTCTGCTGCTCGAAGCGATATTTGCCGTAATCCATGATCTTGCACACGGGCGGCTGGGCCTGCGGCGCAATTTTAACAAGGTCGAGATTTTTCTCGGCCGCCATTCTGAGCGCCTGTGCCGCCGACATAATGCCGAGCTGGCTGCCGTCATCGCCGACGAGTCGTACTTCGCTGTCGCGAATATCCTCGTTGATGGCATGGTCTTTTTCGCTTATTGGGATGCACCTCCGTAACCGAATTAAATACAAAAAGCGCGGTATTCCCGCGCTCGCAATACAAGAACGAAGCCCTCGCCCCGCCGACTGTATTGACCGCGGCGCCGCCGGCGCCGGGTGAGCACGGAATCATGCTGCTTTATTGTCGGGTATTATGATAACAGCCTTTCGCTCTTTTGTCAAGCGCCGCACGCACATCGGGCATTGTTTCCCCCGACTTTACTTTTATGCGGTGAAACCGTAAAATATGAAAAGAATGTGACTCACAATGCGGAGGATACAATGAAGAATAAAACCTTGACCGCCGGAGGCGCGGCCGTTTCTGTGGGCGTCGGTTTTCTTTTGTGGGCGGCGGCGGCCCGGTTTTTTCTGCTGATGCCGTGGGCCTCGATCCTGAAATTTCTCGGCTTTCAGGCGTTCGCCGTCGCGCTGCCCGGGCTCGCGCTCGCAAAGCTGCTGCGCTTGCGCTTGTCCCCGCTCGAGACGCTGTGCGTATCCTATGGGCTCGGCGTCTGCGCGCTGCTCGCCGTCTATTTCATATTTGCTCCGTTCGGCCTGATGACAGCGATCCCGTGGGGCGTGCTGGCCGTTTCCGCAAGCGCCGTCGCCGTGCTGCTGCGCAAGCGCAAGCAGCCGCTGTGCGAAAAGGCCGACACGGGCGAGCTGCGCATCGCGCTCGTCTTTTGCACCTTCGCGGCGCTCGCGACCTTTGTCGTGCTGTCCTGCGCGACGCTCGACCCATCGCTTTCCGGCGCGCGCAGCTATTATCACGACACCCTCAACGGCGTCGCGCTCGCGACGTCCGCCGCCCGCTCCTTCCCCATGCAGATATTGCAGATGAGCGGCACCGAGCACCGCTACCACATCTTCTATTTCGCCTACGCCGCCGTCATGAAGCTCGTGACCGGTCTGTCCTCCTTTGAGATCGTCACGAAGCTCACGCTCATCACGATCTCGCCCTTTGCAGCGGCGGGCATTGTCGCCGTTGCCCGACGAGTTCTCAAAAGCACCCGAAGCATCGTACTCAGCGCCAGTCTCGCCTTGCTTCTGCCGCCTTATACTTTTGTGGTGTACTTATATTCCGACGTGATCGGCTTTACGCTGGGCCTCGCCTTCGCGCCGCTCGCCGTGCTGCTGTTTTTAGAGGCATCCTCTCAAAAAAAATTCAATCGCTATTATGTTCTATCCTCCTTGATACTTCTCGGCTGCCTCGGGTCAAAAGGGCCCGTCGCCATCACGCTTCTGTTTGGGATTTGCTTCTGTCTGCTCTTGCGTCTGCTGCGCGAAAAAGACTGGTCGGTGATCCCGAAGGGGCTCGTCTATGCCGTCCCGTTTTTTATCTGCTACTTTTTACTTTACGCGGGCGGTGCGGGCGACAGTATGTCCTTCAGCCTTTTATACAGTGCAAAACGCACCGGTTTCGCCATTGCAGTGCGGGACATACTGCCGCCTGTCGTGTGGGAGATCGTCTGCTTCCTGAGCTATCTTGTGCTGTGCGATCCTGTGCTGTTTTTGTATTTTGTCGCCGTCATTCTTTATCTCTGTATGTTTAAAAAGAGCCGGAGCACATATATGGATTTCTGCTTCGGCGGATTTCTTGTCGCTTATATCCTCATAAATCTTTTTAAACAGATGGGCAGCAGTGAGTTCTATTTTCTTAATATTATGCTGCCGTTCGGCTGCATTGCGCTGTCCATGCTGCTCGAGGCTGTGTTCGGGCGTCTGCGCGCCGCCTCCGTGCGCACACGCCGCATCGCAAAAGCGGCGGCCTGCGCGGGTCTGTGCGCGCTGACAGTTCTGAGCGCATCCGGCGCGCTGCCTTTTTATCTGGGCGGCGAAGACGGGTATAAGCTCAGTTTGTACACCGCGATCCGCTACTCCCGCTTCAGCGGCGCGCTCGTCACCTCCGACGAGGACATCGCGGCGCTGGAGACCGCGGGCACCCGCCGCTCGTCGATCACGCCGCTCGAATACGAGGCGATGCTGTGGCTGCGCGACAACACGCCGCAGGACGCGGTCATCTGCGATGGACGGTATCTCACGAACAACAAGTATTTCGCAGGCAGCGCCTTTTCCGAGCGCGCGTTCTATCTCGAGGGTTGGGGCTACGTCACAATGGAGGATTCCAACGACAACACCGACGAGAAAATTCGCCGCGACTCGCTGCTGCACCTGTTTTATCAGAATAATGACGAAAAGCTCGTCCCGCTCATCTCGGCGGAGGGCATGGACTATATCATCATAACGCAGTATCAGAATCCCGGCTGGACGCTCAGCGATAAATACTGCGATCTCGTTTTCCAAAACGCGGACGTTTCGATCTACAAGACGCACGAATACAACGCCTGACGAACGGAGGAAACCATGAAAACGCTGACAAAAAAGCGGACTGAGCGCAGCGCGCTGCGGCGTGCTGCCGTGTTCACGGCGGTCGGTTATGTAATCTGGGCGGCGGCCGCCCGATTTTTTCTGCTGGCGCCGTGGCTCGATCTGCTTCGGTTCTTCGGATTTCAGCTGTTCGCCGTTGCGTTGCCTGGGTTCGCGCTTTATAAGCTGCTGGGTCTGCGGCTGACGCCGCTCGAGACGTTGACCGTCTCATACGCGCTTGGCCTCGCGGCGCTTTGCGCACTGTACTTTGTCTTTGCGTCGTTCCATGCGATGGCGTATATCGAATATGCGGTGATTGCCGAAGCCGCCGCGGCCGCTCTCGTTTTGTATATAAGGCGGAGCGATGTATTCACCGACGCGGCGCGGCCCGACACGGGCGAGCTGCGTATCGCGCTCATTTTGTGCGCGTTCGCGGCGCTGTCCACCTTCATCATCTTCTCGGCGTCCTATCTGAATCCGTCGCTCGCGGGCGCGCGCAACTATTTTCACGACGTGATGAACGGCGTCGCGCTGACGGTATCCGCGTCGCGCGGTTTTCCGATGGAGATCCTGCAGATGAGCGGCACCGAGCACCGGTATCACATCCTTTACTTCGCTTACGGCGCCATCATGAAGCTCTGTACGGGCATCAACGCGTTTGAGATCGTCACCAAATGCACGCTCATCACCCTCAGCCCGCTCATTGCGGCCGGCGTCGTCTTCTTTGCGAAGCGGCTGCTGCCGGACAACCGCCTGTGCGCAGCGGCGAGTGTCGCGGCGATCGTGCTGCCCGGCAGCTTTACCCCTTATCTTTATTCTGACGCGATCGGCTTTCCCATGGGACTCGCTTTCGGCTTGCTGAGCGTTGTGCTGTTCCTTGAAGCGCGCGTGGGCAGCGAAAAAAAGGTTGGTCGGTATTATGCGCTGTCCAGCGCTTTCCTTCTGTGCTCCATGGGCGCAAAGGGACCTATCGCGGTGTCGCTGCTGTTCGGCGTCTGTTTCGTGCTGCTGCTGGACCTCCTGAGAAAAAAGGATGCGAGCGTATTTCTCAAGGGCCTGCTGTATGTCGTCCCGTTTTTTATCGCATACGCGCTGATCTACAGCGGCGGCGCCGGCGACAGTATGTCCGTGAAGCCGCTATATTACGCCTTGTCGACGCCGTTCGCCGATGGGCTGCGCGGCAAGCTGCCCGATCTTTTCTATAAACTGATCTGCTGCGTGCAGTACGCCGTCGGTGTCGACGGCCTGCTTTCCGCAACAGTGGGGGTGCTTCTTCTTTGGGTACTGCTGCGGAAGAAACACAGCGACGCCGTTGCACTCATCCTGTCCGGCAGTGTGTGCGGCTGGGTACTGCTTAACATATTTTGCCAGATGGGCGGCAGCGAGACTTACTTCGCGACGGTCTTCCTTCCGTTCGCGCCGGCGGTCATTCTGTATTGTCTGCGCGACCTGTATGTCGGTTTTGGGCGCTCGCGCATCCGCGCCGCGTTCGCCGGACTGTGCGCTGCAGGATGCCTGCTGTTTGTTTTTACCGCGACGTCGTCAACGCTCGCAGTATATTATGGAAACGGCCATGAGTATTACAAAACAGGCATCGTAGGGGATATCGCCTTTTCGCGCTTCAGCAAATCGCTCGTCTTCACCGCCGAACAGCTCGCCGCACGGCGCGCGCAGAAGGACCCAGCCTACATCATCAGCGTCGGCGAGTACGAGGCGATGCTGTGGCTGCGCGACAATACGCCTCAGGACGCCGTTATCGCTGACACGCGTTATATCTACAACAACAAATATTTCAACGGCTCCGCCTTCTCTGAGCGCGCGTTCTACCTTGAGGGCTGGGGTTATGTGACGATGGAGGATTCCAACAAAAACACGCAGGAAAAAGTGAAGCCATCATGCTGCAGCTGTTCGACTTTCAGCAGGAGGGCGTGTGCGCCGTGCTATACGACGAGGGCTGCGACTACCTCGTCGTATCGGAATATATGATGCCCGGCTTCACGGTCGGTGAAAGATTCGGCACGCTCGTCTTTGAGAACGCGGACGCGCGCATTTACGCGCTGAAGTCGTACGAATAAACCTCGCCCCTCCGCTTGTGGCCATTTTGTCCGAATCGATTCCTGCCGCCCGGGCAATGTTTGGTGCAAATCACAATTGTGAATAAATTGCGAATAGTGTACACTTAATTTATCAATTGAATATTGCCGATATAATTTGGGTGATATGGACCCTAAGTTTCTACCGGGCTGCCGTAAACGGCCCGACTATTGGTCAGAAAAGCGCGGATCGCGGGATGATGGTCATGCCCTGTGTTTTGTGTTTTGCGAATTATGTCGGACAGGTGTTCTTATCCTGTCCGATCGTATTTTTGTTTTTTCTGACGCGATAGAGAGGCACCCGACCGGCGGGCCTCTCTTTCTTTTGTTTTCCGAGGGGCGAAAGCACCATAAATAAATAGGAGGAATTGTTACCCATGGAAAAGTTTTTCAAGATCAAGGAGCGCGGCTCCAGCGTCCGCACGGAGATCGTGGCGGGCGTCGTGACCTTCTTCGCGATGGCGTACATCATCTTCGTACAGCCCAGCTATCTTTCCGCGACGGGCATGAATTTTTATGCGGTCATGCTCGCGACCTGCCTGTCCTCGGCGATCGGCTGCTTTCTGACGGCCTTCATCGCGAATGTTCCGTTCGCGCAGGCGCCCGGCATGGGTCTCAACGCATTCTTCACCTACACCATCTGCTTCGGCATGGGCTACACCTGGCAGCAGGGCCTTGCGATCGTTTTCATCTCCGGCCTGATCTTCCTCGCCGTGACCATCAGCCCGCTGCGCAGCAAGATCATCTCCTCCATCCCCGCCGCGCTCAAGAGCGCGATCTCCGCGGGCATCGGCCTGTTTATCGCTTTCATTGGTCTGCTCAACGCGGATATCGTAAAGCTCTCCGGTGATGTCGTCGTGGACGGCGCCGTCGTCGCGACCGACTATTCCTTCCTCGGAAACATCACGCACGGCGCGCCGCTGCTCGCGATCATCGGCATCATCATCACCGGCCTGCTCATCGCCTTCAAGGTGAAGGGCGCCATCTTTATCGGCATCATCCTCACGACCATCATCGGCATTCCCTTCGGCCTTACAAATTATGTCCCGATGGACTTCAGCTTCGGCGTGCTCGGCGAGACGTTCATGAAAATGGACTTCCACGGTCTGATGTCTCTGGGCATCATCCCGCTCATCACGGCGATCATCAGCTTCTCCATCGTCGACTGCTTTGACCCCGTCGGCACGCTCATCGGCACGGCGTCCAACGCCGGTATGCTCGACAAGGACGGCAATCTTCCCGGCGGCGACCGCGCGCTCATCGCCGACGCCATCGCCACGTGCACCGGCGCGTGCCTGGGCACCTCCACCGTCACGACCTTTGTTGAATCCTCCACCGGCATCTCGGAGGGCGCCCGCACGGGTCTCGCCTCCGTCACCACCGGTCTGCTCTTTATTCTGAGCTGCTTCCTCGCCCCTGTTGCCGGCCTGATCCCCAGCGCCGCGACGGCGCCCGCGCTCATCATCGTCGGCGTCTATATGCTCAAGGGAGCGGTCAACATCGACTGGAGCGATTTTGAGATCGCGCTGCCCTGCTTCCTGACCATCGCGATGATGCCGTTTGCCTACAGCATCTCCGACGGCATCGGCTTCGGCTTCATCTCCTACACCATCATCAAGGTCGTCCGCGGCAAGGGTAAGGAAGTCCCCGTCCTCATGTACATCCTCTCGCTGCTCTTCCTCGCAAAGTACATCCTGGCGAACCTCGGCTGAGCAATTAACTCTCACAAAAAAAGGAACGCTTTACGCGTTCCTTTTTTATGCCCAATTTTCGTACTCAGATCACCAGTCCGCCGCTGACGCCGAGGATCCGGCCCGTGACGAAGGACGCCCCGGCGAGATAGAGGACCGCCTGCGCGACATCCTCCGGCGCACCCACTCGCGCAAGCGGCGTCTCCCCGATGAGCGCAGCGCGGGCGTCCGCGTCCAACGCGGCGTTCATGTCCGTGTCGATATAGCCCGGCGACACGGCGTTTACGCGGATGCCTGACGGGCCGAGCTCCTTTGCGAGCGCCTTTGTAAAGCCGAAGACCGCCGCCTTGCTCGCTGAGTATACGCTCTCGCACGCGGCGCCGATCTCGCCCCACATCGAGCCTACGTTGACGATCGCCCCGCTGTGTACGCGCAGCATGAGCGGCACGCACGCGCGGCACATATTGAACACGCCGCGCATATTGACGTCGAACAGACGATCGTACTGTGCGTCGGTCATATCCGTCAGCAGCGCGCTGTGCGCGACGCCCGCGCTATTCACGAGCAGATCGGCGCGCCCGTACTGCCGCGCCGCAAAATCGCACAGCGCCTGCGCGTCCGTCGTCCGGGAAACATCCGCGCAGAAGGCGACCGCTTCCCCGCCGCGCGCACGTATCTCGTCAACAACGCTCTGCGCCGCTTGCGCATTCTTTTCATAATTCACGAGGACATTATAGCCGTTGTCCGCGAGCAGACGCGCTGTCGCTGCGCCGATGCCCCGCGACGCCCCCGTCACGATCGCTGTTTTCTGCAAGAAACGCACCGCCCTTCCGTTTTAATCATCTTACGCCAGCCCGCTGCTTTTGTAAAGAAGCGGGACGGTATGAAAAAGCGCCGCGGATCGATCCGCGGCGCTTTTGTGCGCAGTGAAAAATTATTTGAGCTCGACGGCCGCGCCTGCATCCTGCAGCTTCTTCGCGATCTCGTCCGCATCGGCCTTGGAAACGCCTTCCTTGATGGGCTTCGGCGCGTTGTCGACGAGGTCCTTGGACTCCTTGAGACCGAGACCCGTGATCTCCTTGACGGCCTTGATGACGCCCATCTTGTTCTCGCCGACCTCCTTGAGGATGACGTCGAACTCGGACTTCTCTTCCTCGGCGGCGGCGCCGGCGGCGGGGCCGGCAACGGCGACGGCGGTCGCGGCGGCGGAAACGCCGAATTCCTCTTCGATCGCCTTGACGAGCTCGGAGAGCTCGAGAACGGTCATGCCCTTGATCTCTTCGATCATTTTTGCAATATCAGCCATTTTAATTAAATCCTCCTGTTGTCGTTAATGTTAATAAGTTACGCCGTTTTTTTGGCCACTTCGCTGACGGCTCTCGCGAGCGACGCGATGATTCCGTTGAGCGAGCCGGCGACCTGGGCGATCAAGCCCTCGCGCGACGGCAGAGACGCGATGGAAGTCAGCATATCGACGTCGGCAAATTGGCCGTCGATATAGCCGGGCTTCAGGTTGAAGAAGTTCTTGTTCTTCAGGACGTACTTGTTGATGACCCTCGCAGGCGCGATCTCGTCGTCGGAAATGGCGACGGCGGTCGTTCCGCTGAGGTGCGGCAGCAGCGCATCGAGGCCCGCGTCCTTGCAGGCAAAGGTCAGCAGCGTGTTCTTAATGACCTTGTACTCGACGCCCTCCGCGCGCAGCTCCGCGCGCAGCTTCGTGTCGTCGGCAACGCTGATCCCCTTGTAGTCGACAAGGACGACGGACTTAGCGTCCTTCAGCTTTGCGCTCAGATCGCTGACGGCCTGCTGCTTTTGGAGCAGTACTTCTTTACTCGGCATCTTTTACAGTTCACCTCCGTTAAGATTTTGCGGTGAAAACAAAAATCCCTTCCCCGCTGCCGGGGAAGGGAAAACATACAAACCTGCCGCGCTCGCGCGCAACATATCGTAAGTTTTATCCTCGGCAGGCCGGCCGCGAACGGCCGATTACGTTTTCACACCTGCTGTCTTTGGTAAAACAGCTTTTATATTATACTGTGGAACCGGGCTGTTGTCAAGCTCAGTTCTGGGCGCCGCCTGCGTTCATGTAGCGCTGGGTCGCGACCTTGATGCCGGGGCCCATCGTCGTGGAAACGACGCAGGAGCGGATGTACTGTCCCTTGGACGCCGCCGGCTTCGCCTTGACGATCGCTTCGATGATGGTGTCGAAGTTCTCGCTGAGCTTCTCCTTGCCAAACGAGGCCCTGCCGATGGGACAGTGGATAATGTTGCTCTTGTCGAGGCGGTACTCGATCTTGCCTGCCTTCGCGTCGACGACGGCGCGCGCGACGTCGGGGGTGACGGTGCCCGCCTTGGGGTTCGGCATGAGGCCGCGCGGTCCGAGGATCTTACCGAGCCGTCCCACGACGCCCATCATGTCCGGAGCGGCGATAACGACGTCGAAATCCATGAAGTTTTCCTTCTGGATCTTCTCGGCGATCTCCTCCGCGCCGACGATCTCCGCGCCCGCTTCAAGAGCGGCCTTCGCGGCGTCGCCCTTGGCGAACACGCACACGCGCACGCTCTTGCCGGTGCCGTTGGGGAGAACGACTGCGCCGCGGACCTGCTGGTCGGCGTGGCGGCTGTCGACGCCAAGGCGCACGTGCAGCTCTACGGTCTCGTCAAATTTGGCTTTCGCCGTATCGCAGCAAAGCGCCATGGCCTCGCCGCTGTCATACATTTTTGTGCGGTCGACGAGCTTCGCGCTCGCGACGTAATTTTTCCCGTGTTTCATGCTCAGCCCTCCTCTACCGTGACGCCCATGCTGCGGGCTGTTCCGGCGATCATACGCATTGCCGATTCAACAGAAGCGGCGTTGAGATCGGGCTGCTTGAGCTCCGCGATCTTGCGCAGCGACTCCTTGGAGATCGTCGCGACCTTGGTTTTGTTGGGTACGCCGGAGCCGCTCTCGATATTGCACTCTTTTTTTATGAGCACCGACGCGGGCGGGGTCTTCGTGACGAATGTGAACGAATGGTCGGCGTACACCGTGATGACCACGGGGATGATCATGCCGTTCTCATTCTTGGTGCGCTCGTTGAAATCCTTCGTGAACGCCATGATGTTCACGCCGTGCTGGCCGAGCGCCGGGCCGACCGGGGGCGCCGGCGTCGCTTTGCCGGCCGGGATCTGCAGCTTGATATAGCCGATAACCTTCTGTGCCATTTTTTGTCCTCCGAATAAGTGGTTTGAGCGGGACGCATGAAGATTTGCGGCCCTCCCACAAGAACGCCTTCCGCGGCGCCCTTTCTAAATGCCCTGCCGGGCGTTTATACGATTGTCAGATGGGCGAGACCTCGCCGACCTCCAGCTCTGCCGACGTTTCGCGGCCGAACATGGAGACCTTTACCTTGACCTTCTGCTTTTCGCGGTCGATCTCCTCCACCGTGCCGATAAAGCCGGCGAGCGGCCCCTCGGCGACCTTGACGTTGTCGCCGACGGCATAGTCGATGACGATCTCCTTCGTCTCTACGCCGAGCTTGTCGACCTCCGCCTGCGTCAGCGGGATGGGCTTGGTCGTGGTGCCGACAAAGCCGGTGACGCCGCGCGTGTTGCGCACGACATACCAGGACTCGTCGGTCATGGTCATTTTTACGAGAACATAACCGGGAAAGATCTTGCGCTCGACTTCCTTGCGCTTGTTGTCCTTGATCTCGATGACCTTCTCCGTAGGGATCTTGACCTCCTCGATGAACTCGTGGAGGCGTCGGTTCTCGACCAGCTTTTCAAGGTTGGTCGCGACCTTGTTCTCATACCCCGAATAGGTATGGACGACATACCATTTTGCTGTGTCCGCCATTGCTACGCCACCGTCGTGAACGCGCCGATGACCAGTTCACGCAGCGAAGCGAAAAGATAGTCGAGGCCCCAGACGACGACGGCAAAGATAACGACCATCGTGAAAACGACGACGACGTTGTTCCATACCTGCTTTTTGGACGGCCAGACGATCTTTTTGAACTCGCCCCAGGTGTCGCGGAAATACTTTTTTGTGCGCGCGACGAGTCCGGGTTTCTTGGCGGCAGCCTGCTTTTCAGCCATAATTGAGCCCGCCTTTCTTATTTCGTTTCGCGGTGAAGCGTGTGCTTGCGGCAGAACGGGCAATACTTGTTTGCTTCGATCCTGTCGGGCGTATTCTTCTTGTTTTTGTTCGTGTCGTAGTTGCGCTGTTTGCATTCCGTGCATGCAAGCGTGATCTTGACTCTCATTCTTTCGGCACCTCCGTATATTACCGCCTTAGGCGGCTTCTGCCTCCCTCATCCGGGCCCCCTCGCTGCGCAAAAACGGCGCACAAAAAAAGAACCCGACAAAGAGGTAAGCTAACTATAACATCCCCACGGTGGCAAGTCAAGCGGCATTTAAAGGAATTTTGCTTTTTTCCCGCAAATATATTATAATACGAAACGCTATGACAGCGCGCGCAACGCGCTAATTTTTATACAGAGGTACAAAGCAATGGAACGTCTGAGAGTCGCGGTGCTTTTCGGCGGCGCGTCGAGCGAATACGAGGTCTCGCTGCTGTCGGCGGCGAGCGTGCTGCGCAACATACCGAAGGACCGCTTCGAGACGATCAATATCGGCATAACAAAGCAGGGGCGCTGGTATAAATACGCCGGCGCCGTTGAGAGCATAGAGAACGGGGCATGGACGCACGATATAGACAACCTGACCCCCTGCATCCTCTCGCCCGACCGGGGCGTTCACGGCGTCGTCACCTTCGCGGGCGGCTCTTACCGAAACGAGCGCGTGGACGTCGTTTTCCCCGTGCTGCACGGAAAGAACGGCGAGGACGGCACCCTGCAGGGTCTGCTGACGCTCGCGGGCGTCCCGTTCGTCGGCTGCGGCACGCTTTCGAGCGCCGTGTGCATGGACAAAGCGGTCACGAGCACCCTGCTCGACGCGGCGGGCATCCCGCACACGCCGTGGGCGGCGGTGCTTCCCGCACAGCTCGCGGATTTTGACGCGCTCGCGACCCAATTGGAGCAAAGGCTCGGCTACCCCATGTTTGTGAAGCCGGCGAACGCAGGCTCCTCTGTCGGCGTCACCAAGGCGCACGACAAAGGAGAGCTGCGCGGCGCACTGGACGCGGCGTTCCGGTACGACGGCAAGGCGGTCGTGGAGCGCACGGTCGTCGGCAAGGAGCTGGAGATCGCGGTGTGCGGCAACGACCGCGCGGCCGCTTCCGCCGTCGGCGAGATCGTCCCCTGCAACGAATTTTACGATTATGACGCGAAATACCTCGCCAACAAAAGCGAGGCGCTCATTCCCGCGCGCATCAGCGACGCGCAGGCGCGCGAAATAAAGGAGCGCGCGGTCGAAGCATATCGGGCTCTCGGCTGCGCGGGACTCGCCCGCATCGATTTTCTGCTCGAGGAAGCGACGGGAAAGATCTTTCTCAACGAGCCCAACACGATCCCCGGCTTCACCTCCATCAGCATGTATCCCAAACTCATGGCGGCGTCCGGGGTGCCCTATTCTGAGCTCATCGCACGTCTCATCGACCTCGCCGTGGAGCGGGCGGGAGAGAGCCGATGAACGCCGGCGCCATCGGCGTGTTCGACTCCGGTCTCGGCGGCCTGACGGCGGTCAAGGAGCTTGTCCGGCTGCTGCCGCACGAGGATATCATCTTTTTCGGCGACACGGCGCGCGTCCCCTACGGCACGCGCAACGCCGACACGATCCTGCGCTATTCGCGGCAGGATATCTCCTTTTTGCTCTCCGAGAACGTGAAGCTCATCGTCGTCGCCTGCGGGACGGTCTCCTCCACGCTGCCCGCGGGCTTCGCGGATAAGCTGCCCGTGCCGCTCGTCACCGTGATCGCACCGACCGCGGCGGCGGCCGCCGCCGCGACAAAGAACGGCCGCGTGGGCGTGCTCGGCACACCGGCGACCATCCGCAGCCGCTCGTTCGAGCGGGCGCTCGCCGAAAGCAACGGCGCGCTGCGGGTCTTCCCGCAGGCGTGCCCGCTGTTTGTCCCGCTCGTGGAGAACGGGTATGTCGCGCGCGATTGCGCCGTGACCCGGGCCGTCGCGAAGGAATACCTCGCCCCGCTCAAGGCGGCGGGCGTCGACACCGTCATCCTCGGCTGCACCCACTACCCCCTCATCCGGGACATCATCGCCGACGAGCTCGGCGGCGGCGTTGCGCTCGTCGACGCGGGCCGCGAGACGGCGCTGTGCGCCGCCGAAACGCTGCGCGGCAGGGAGCTGCTCGGCGACGGGTCGGGCAGTCTGCGGTTTTTTACCTCCGACAGCCCCGAGGGCTTTGTGCCGCTCGCGGAGCTTTTTCTCGGCTGCGCGGTGCGCGGCCGCGCCTCCGCCGTTTCCGTTGAGGACATCCCCCTTCACGAGGCCCTGCTATGACAGAACAACCATCCAACTGCGTCATCACCATCCGGGGCACCCAGCGCGCAGACGGCGACACGGACAGGCAGTCGCTCTCGACGCTCGGCCGCTACTATAAGGAAAACGGCGCTTACTGCATCAGCTACACAGAGTCGGAAGCGACGGGCTACCAGGGCTCCGTGACAACGCTGCGCGTCGAGGAGGAGCGCCGCGTCACCATGCTGCGCACAGGCGCCGTCGCCGCCGAGCTCACGCTGGAAAAGGGGCGCAAGCATATGTGCCACTACGACACCGACTTCGGCAGCTTCATTCTCGGCGTGCACGCCGATGCCATTGAAAACAAACTCACCGACAAGGGCGGCCGGCTGCGGCTGCGCTATTCGCTGGATCTCAACGCCACCGCGCTGTCGGAAAACGAGCTCGATATCACCGTAAGGGAGAATAAAAGCAATGCATGACCCAGTGGCGCTCGCGAAAAACAGCGCAGAAGAGATCATTAAAGCCGCGTGCGCGGCCGCACAGCGAAAGGGAACGCTTCCCGCCGCGCCGCCGCCGGATTTCACGGTCGAGATACCCGCAGACACCGCGCACGGCGATTTTGCGGCGAACATCGCCCTCGTCGGCGCGCGGGCGTTTTCCATGCCGCCGCGCAGGATCGCCGAGGCTATAACGGCGGAGCTTTCGCTCGGCGGCGTCTTCGGCAGAGCGGAGATCGCGGGTCCCGGCTTTATCAATCTGTTTTTAAATGAAGGCTACTACGCAGGCGTCGTCGCCGACGTGCTCGCCGACGGGGAAGCCTACGGGCGCACCGGGACGGGCGCCGGCAAAAAGTACATGGTGGAATTCGTCTCCGCCAACCCGACGGGGCCGATGCATCTCGGCAACGCGCGCGGCGGGGCGCTGGGCGACTGCCTCGCGAGCGTGCTGGACGCTGCGGGCTACGACGTGACGCGCGAATTTTACGTCAACGACGCGGGCAACCAGATCGAGAAGTTCGGAAGCTCCCTGAGCGCGCGCTATCTCGCGCTCTACAAGGACAACGTCGAATTTCCGGAGGACGGTTATCACGGCGAGGATATCGTTGCGCGCGCAAAGGAATTCGCCGCGCTGCACGGCGACGCCTTTGTGGGCGTGACCGAGCAGGAGCGCAAGCAGGCGCTCGTCGATTACGCGCTGCCGAAAAACGTGGACGGTCTGCGCGCCGACCTTGAAAAGTACCGCATCCGCTACGACGTCTGGTTTTTCGAGAGCACACTGCACAGCGACGGCACTGTCGACAAGGTCATCGGGCTGCTGCGCGACAAGGGGCACGCCTATGAGAAGGACGGAGCGCTGTGGTACCGCGCGACCGATTTCGGCGCGGAAAAGGACGAGGTCCTCGTGCGCGCGAACGGCATACCGACCTACTTTGCCGCCGATATCGCCTATCACTACAATAAATTCGTCACGCGCGGCTTCGACCGCGTCATCAACGTCTGGGGCGCCGATCACCACGGTCACGTCGCGCGGCTCAAGGGCGCGATGGACGCCATCGGTCTCGACGGGGACAAGCTGGACATCGTGCTCATGCAGCTCGTGCGCCTCGTGCGCGACGGGGAGCCCGTGCGCATGAGCAAGCGCACCGGCAAGGCGATCACGCTGACCGACCTGCTCGAGGAGATCCCCATCGATGCCGCGCGCTTCTTCTTCAACCTGCGCGAGCCGAAAAGCCACTTTGACTTTGACCTCGACCTCGCCGTCAAGGAGAGCTCGGACAATCCCGTCTATTATGTTCAGTACGCGCACGCGCGCATCTGCAGCATCCTCAAAAATCTGCGCGCGGAGGGGGTCGACACCGGCAAAGCGGCGGACGCCGATTTCTCTTTGCTGCGCGAGGCGGACGAGCTTGCGCTCATCCGCCACCTCGCGAAGCTCCCCAGCGAGATCGACGCGGCCGCGCGGGAATACGACCCCGCGCGCATCACCCGCTATACCGTCGATCTTGCGACCGCGTTCCACCGCTTCTACACGAGCTGCCGCGTCAAATGCGACGACGCCGCGTTATGCGGCGCGCGCGCGGGACTGTGCATCGCGACGCGGCAGGTGCTGCGCAACTGTCTTGCGCTGCTCAAGATCACCGCGCCCGAAACGATGTGACCGCCCCACCGGGGAAAGGAAACGCCATGAATACCCAAAACAACAGCAATCGCTATCCCACCAGTCTAAACAACTCCATCAGCCGCCAGCAGGCGCAGAACAACCAGTACGCGAGCTACAGCACACAGCAAAACGAGGGGAAAAAGGGCAGCGCGTGGGCACTGCTTGTCTTCCCGATCATCTTTCTCGCCTCCGTCTTACCGGACGGCTTCGGCTTCATCCTGATCCCGATCGCCATCGCGCTGGTCATTTTTGTGACCGTGTTCGCCGCCGTAAAGGCGCAGAAGCGCGCGCAGGGCGGCGCGTCCGCGGGGACTATACAGCGGACCCCCGACGGGCATCTGTGCGACGACAATCAGCACACGTCCCGCGAGCCGGGCGCGTTCGACGCCATCGACGAGATGGAGGCGGGCTACCGCCCCGCCTCGGCGACGTCGAGCACGCCGACGGTGACCTCCGCCTCCTACGGTGCGCGCACGCGCCGTCTGACGCCCGAGGCATTTGAGCGCAAGCGCGCGGAGCTGCATGACCTGCTCAACGCGGGCATCATCTCCCACGCGGAATACCAGCAGAAGCTGGAGGAATACCGCAGATAAGCGACAAAAAAGCGCCGGCAAATGCCGGCGCTTTCTGTTTCAGAGCCCGCCGACCGAATCGGCGGGCTCTTTTCATGCTATCGGTTTAGGAACCGGGACAGGAACTCCTTCGTCTGCGCGTTTTCCGGCGCGGTGAATATCTTCTCCGGCGTGCCGCGCTCGCAGATGACGCCGTCGCTCATATAGACGACCTCGCCCGCGACGTCGCGCGCAAACGCCATCTCATGGGTGACGACGAGCATCGTGAGCCCCTCCTTGGCGAGCGTGCGCATGACAGCGAGCACCTCGCCGACCATCTGGGGGTCGAGCGCCGAGGTCGGCTCGTCGAACAGCAGCACCTCCGGCTCCCTCGCGAGCGCGCGCGCGATGGCGACGCGCTGCTTCTGGCCGCCCGAAAGCTGGCGCGGCTTCGCGTTGATGTACGGCGACATACCGACCTTGTCGAGGTAGAACAGCGCCGACTCCTTCGCCTGCGCGCGGCTCTTTTTGAGCACGCGCATCTGGCCCACGATGCAGTTGTCGAGCGCGTTGAGATTGTTGAACAGGTTGAAGCTCTGGAACACCATGCCGACCTTCGCGCGATAGGCGGGGATGTTGACGTCGCCGAGCGTGACGTTTTTATCGTGGAACAGGATCTCGCCGCCCGTGGGCGTCTCGAGCAGGTTGATGCAGCGCAGCAGGGTGGATTTCCCGGAGCCGGACGCGCCGATGATGCAGGTAACATCCCTGCGGCGCACCGAAAAATCGATATCGCGCAGCACCTCATGCTGACCGAAGCTCTTGCTGAGGTGGTTGATCTGTAAAATGAGCTCCTTCATTATTTCCGCCTCCCTTCCCCGCGCTTCATGTGCCGCACATCGAGATTCTGGCTTTCCTTTTCCGTGTTCGGATAGTTGTAAAGCCCGCTCGTGTGCGCAAGGGTGTCCGCCGTCGCGAGGTCGTAGTTGTCCGGCCCGTCCATGCGGTTCTCGACGTAGCGCAGCAGCCGCGAGAAGAAGACGGTCATGATGAGATACATCGCCATCGTGATGGTGAAGGTCTCAAAATAGACGTAGTAGGTGCCCGCGACCGACTTGCTCGCAAAGAACAGCTCGACGACGCTGATGCAGGACAGCACGCAGGTGTCCTTGATGTTGATGATGAGGTTATTGCCGATCTGCGGCATGATGTTGCGCAGCGCCTGCGGCAGGATGACGCTCGTCATCGTCTGGAAATGGGTCATGCCGATGGCCTTCGCGCCCTCGGTCTGGCCGGGGTCGATGGACAAAATGCCGCCGCGGACGGTCTCCGCCATGTAGGCGCCGGTGTTGATGGATACGATGAAGAAGGCGGCGAACATGACCTGCATATCGATGCCGAAGACGATCGCCGCGCCGTAATAGATGAACATCGCCTGCACCATCATCGGCGTGCCGCGGAACACCTCGACATAGATATCGATGATGAAGCCGACGATGCGCAGCAGGACCTTTTTGAGCACACCGTCGCTCTTTTCCACCGGGATTGTTTTGACGATCCCGCACAGAAAGCCGATCACGCAGCCGATGAGCGTGCCGACGAACGCGATGAGCAGCGTCTTCCCCGCGCCCTGCAGCAGCGACGCGCCGTACCGCTCGAGGATGAAGCCGATTCTTTCGATAAAGCCTGACGGCAGTTTTGACATGGCGGTTTCCTTTCAGACACGCGTGTCCGCGGCGCGATTGCGCCGCGAACCGCGTTTTATGTTGCGCCTCGCGCCGTCTTACAGCGCGGCGGACAGCTGAATGGCCTCGTCCATCATGCGGGTGAAGTCCTCGGTCGTCAGCGTGGCAAGGCCCTTGTTGAGCGCGTCGAGCAGCTCGGTGTTGCCCTTCTGCACGGAGATGCCGATGTTGACCTCCTCGTCCGAAACGACAAAGTCGTCCTCGCCGAGATCCAACATCACGAAGTTGTCGTAGACGGCGAGCGCGCCGAGGGCGGCCGGCTCGTCGGTGACGATGAGATCGCACTTGCCCGCGTCGAGCGCGACGAACATCTGGGGCGCCGATTCCATGGCGGGCAGGATGTTGGCGTCCGCGATCTGCGGCAGGCACACGTTGTACCACACGGTGTTGAGCTGCGACGTGCACGTCGCGCCCGCGAGGTCCGCAAGGCTCGTCGCGTTTGCGTACTTGCTGTCCTTCGTCGTTACGGCGTAGATGGACGCGTAATAATACGGCGTCGTGAAGTCGACCGTCTCGAGGCGGTCGGCGGTAATGGACTGGCCGGCGATGACGCAGTCGATCTTGCCGGACTGAACGGCAAGCGGCAGCGAATCCCAGTCGATCTTGTAGATCTCAAGGCCCCATCCGAGCTGTTCGGCGAGGTACTTCGCGATCATCACGTCGTAGCCGTATGCGTAGTCGGCGCTGTCGACGATGGGCACGGCGCCGTTGTCGTCGCTCGACTGCGCCCAGTTGTACGGCGCATAGCCGCACTCCATGCCCACGCGCAGGACCTTTTCCTCCTGTGCGTCCGACGTCTGCTCCTGCGCGCCGCACGCGGCGAACGAGAGCGCGAGGACAAGGACCAAAAGCAAAGCTGTGATTTTTTTCATGACATTTCCCTCCTGAATTTTTTAGATATAAAAAAACCACGAACACTTCGCTTTATGCGAAACATCCATGGCGGGAAATGTACATTTCCACAGGGCGGCCGCCCTGCTTTTCGACCGTGATAGCGCTCCACATAAAGTGACAGTCCCGCACATGTTCTGTGCGGGCCCAGCGCGGCGCTCCAAGACGAAAGCCCCTCGCTTCGGCAAGGTTCCCTTTCCGCGCGGCGGGGCGTCTCCCCCTGTGTGCCGCGGCGTACTGATGGACCTCGCGCCTCTATCAAGTATTCTTTTTACAAGGTAGCACACAACCGCCGCGTTGTCAACCCGTTATTTCCATTTTTATTGTTAAAGTGCACAGCTCACGGCGCATTTTCCCTGCATTATGCCGAATGTCACTGTCGCCCTGTGCGACCGCGCCGGCTTTGTGCTATGATGAAAACACATATACTTACCAATGAAGGAGCAGCTTATGAAGCTCAACAAAAAGCGCACCATCCTCGTGGGCCTCGCCTTTCTGTCCATCAGCGCCTTCTGGCAGGTCTACGACGGCATCATCCCGCTGATCCTGAAGTACACCTTCGGCTACGGCGACACCTTCTCCAACGCCATCATGTCGGTCGACAACATCCTCGCTTTGTTCATGCTGCCGCTGTTCGGCGTGCTGTCGGACAAAACCAATACAAAGATCGGCCGCCGCATGCCGTATATCCTCGGCGGCACGGCCGCCGCGGTCGCCGCGATGGTCCTCATCCCCATCGCGAACAACGCAAAGAATTTCGTGCTGTTTTTCATCTCGCTGGGCGTCGTGCTCGTCGCCATGGCGACCTATCGCAGCCCGGCCGTCGCGCTGATGCCCGACGTGACGCCCAAGCCGCTGCGCAGCCAGGGCAACGCCGTCATCAACCTGATGGGCGCCGTCGGCGGCACGCTGATGCTCGGCCTCATCACCGTCGTCGTGCCGAAGGTCGACCACCCGGACTATACGCCGATCTTTCTCATCGCCGCCGCGCTCATGGCCGGCTGCGTCGCCGTGCTGTTCTTCACGGTCAACGAGCCGCGCACCGTCGCCTCCATGCGCGAGGAGAGCCGCGCAATGGGCATCGAAGAGGAGCCGGAGGCGACCGGGGCGGGCGACGACAAGCTGCCGAAGGACGTCCTGCGCAGTCTCATCCTCATCGTGCTGACCGTTTTCTTCTTCTTCATGGGCTACAACGCCGTCACCACGGCGTTCTCCCGCTACTGCGTCGAGGTCTTCGGTCTCAAGGGCGGCGGCTACGCGCAGGTGCTGCTGATCGCGCAGGTCGCCGCGATCGTGTCCTACCTGCCCGTCGGCTGGGTCTCCGGCCGTATCGGACGCCGGCGGACGATCATGATCGGCCTCGCGCTCATGGGCGTCGCCTTCCTCGGCGCGTCCTTCGTCAGCGAGCTCACGCCGGTCGTTTACATCTTCTTCATCCTCGCGGGCGCGGGCAACGCATTCGTCGTCGTCAACACGCTCGTCATGGTCGTGGAGATGAGCAAGGGCGCGACCATCGGAAAATACACCGGGCTTTACTACACCTTCAGCATGACCGCACAGATCATCACGCCCATCGTCTCGGGCGCGGTGCTCGAGTTCATCAGCTACCGCTACCTGTTCCCCTACGCCGCCTTCTTTGAGTTCGTGGGCATCGTCACCATGCTGTTTGTCCGGCACGGCGACAGCCGCCCGCAGCCGCCGAAGAGCACGCTCGAGGCGTTCGACGTGGAGGACTGACAAACACAACAAACCGCACAGAGCATACGGGAGGTAACACGCCATGACAAAAACAAAGAAGCTGACCCTGCTGCACTCCAACGATATGCACGGCGATTTTCTCGCCGAATCCATCGACGGTACGCTCGTGGGCGGCGTGTCCATGCTGTCCGGCTACGTCAACAAGGTCCGCAGGGAGGAGCCGAACGTCCTGTACGCCATCGCGGGGGATATGTTCAAGGGCTCCATCATCGACAGCGAGTACCGGGGCATCTCCACCATCGAGCTCATGAATATGCTCGCGCCCGACGTCGCGACGCCGGGCAACCATGAGATCGACTACGGCATCGCGCATCTGCTGTTTCTCGAAAAGTGCGCGAAGTTCCCGCTCATCAACGCCAATCTGTTCATCAAGACCAATCATGTGCGGCTGTTCACGCCCTACACCATCCTCGAGCGGGACGGGCTGCACATCATGTTCATCGGCGTCATCACGAGCGAGGTGCTCGCGCAGACGAAGAACGAGGCGGTCATCGGCTCCTTTGTGGACGTGCGCGAGGCCGCGCGCGAGGTCGGCGTCATCTGCGACAACTACAAGACCACCGCGGTGGACTACACCGTGCTGCTCACCCACATCGGCATAGAAAAGGACAAGGAGCTCGCCGCGCTCATCGACAACGAATGGGGCGTCGACCTGATCGTCGGCGGGCATTCGCACACCTTCCTCGACGCGCCGGTCGTCGTCAACGGCATCCCCATCGTGCAAGCGGGCACCGGGACCGACCAGATCGGCCGCATGGATCTCGAGTTCGACGCGGATACCCGCGCGCTCGTCCGCCAGAGCTGGCGCAGCATCCCCATCGACGCCTCGCACTGCCCGACCGACCCCGTGATGGAGGAGGTGCTGCTGCGCTACAAGAGCGAGACCGACCGGAAGTATTCCCGCATCATCACGACGCTCGCGCGCACGCTCACCCATCCCTCCCGGACGCGGGAGACGGAGCTCGGCGATCTGTTCGCCGACCTGCTGCAGGTCGATTCCAGCTTCGACGTCATGCTGCTCGGCTCGGGAAGCATCCGCAAGACGGCGCTGGGCCCCGTCGTCCTCTACCAGGACCTGCAGGAGTGCTGTCCCTACGACGACCCGCTGTATCTGCTCGAGGTCACCGGCGCGCAGCTGCGCCATATGGTCGCCTATGTGCTGCGCGAGGAGGCGTACGAGGACGAGCACACTGAGTTTTACCAGTACTCGAAGGGCTGCCGCTTCGTCTGGTCCCGCTCGAAGCAGGCGTTCTCTGAGTTCAAGCTCAACGGCGCGGACATCGCGGACGAACAGCGCATCAAGATCGCGCTGCAGAAATATCACTTCAATAATTTTGACGACTTTTTCGATCTGCCCCGCGCGCAAGTCGAGAAGAACTTCAGGCCGCGCGTCGTCGCGACCTCCTGCTGCAGCATTTTCGAGGAGCTTCTCGTCAACTCCAACCATCTGGACGCGCCCGTGGAGGGGCGTCTGGTCGTCGAGCCGTAGCGCCGCACGCACATTAAAATCAAATAGAACAGAGGAGCCCCCCGC
>JAYFQJ010000090.1:0-20592 GCA_034927165.1 Oscillospiraceae bacterium | reverse complement strand
TCGCGCAGCTTTTTCGCGCCCGCGCCCAGCGCATTGCAGCCGAAATTGATCGAAAAGCGCTTGAGATTTTCCTTCTCCGCCGTGTTCGCGAGCTCCCCTGCGAGATCGTAATAAGCGCTGCGGTCGTTGCACAGCAGATCGTCGATGCCGCTGAAAAAACTGCGCTGCCTGCCGCTGCGCGACCAGAGCCCGCCGAGCTCGGTGAGCTTTCGCGCCGCGCGGTGGGTGTCCGTCTTTATCTCGTCTATCCATTTGTCCGCGCAGGATTCAATGATCGCGCGGGTAATTTTATCCTGCATATATGCTCATCTCCGAATGCTATGGTAGCGCGGCGGCAGGAAAAGCGATAGGGACAAAAACGCCTGCCTGTCCAAAAAAGTGACAATTCTCCCCCTGCGTCCCTTTTTTCGACATTCTGTCCGCTTTGATAGCTGACGCCTGCGGCCCGTGCGCATACAATGGACGCATAAGGCAAAGCGAACGGAGGTTTTCAAGTATGTCTGACAAAACATTGAAGGAATCCCTGATGTCCTTCGGACTCAAGCAGGCGATCGCCTATGTGGACAAGGACCCCGACACGAACATTCCGAAGGTCCTCGACTGGCTGGAAAAGCATGACCGCGACGGCGGCGTGACCAAGCAGGTGCAGGGCATCCGCAGCAGCATAGAGGACAAGAACGGCAACTGGTACAAGCTCGTCAAGAGCCTGTGGACCGACATCGACGACGGCGTGCGCAAAAAGCTGTTTGAGACGGTCGTCATCAATTCGGCGATGCTGTCCGCCGGGCGCACGAAGAAGGTGCGCGCCGAGGAGGGCTGCAATGTGCCGTGGGCGATCCTCATGGATCCGACGAGCGCCTGCAATCTGCACTGCACCGGCTGCTGGGCGGCCGATTACGGCAACAAGCTCAACATGACCTATGACGAGCTCGACAGCATCATCCAGCAGGGCACGGCGATGGGCACGTTCATGTACATCTACTCCGGCGGAGAGCCGCTCGTGCGCAAGGACGACATCATCAAGCTGTGCGAGGCGCATCAGGACTGCGCCTTCCTGGCGTTCACAAACGGCACGCTTATCGACGAGCAGTTCGCCGACGATATGCTGCGCGTGGGCAACTTCATCCCCGCCATCTCCATAGAGGGCTTTGAAGAAGAGACGGACTTTCGCCGCGGCAAGGGCAGCTATCAGAAGGTCATCGCCGCGATGCAGCTGTTGCGCGGCAAGCGCCTGCCCTTCGGCATCTCCTGCTGCTACACGAGCAAGAACGTCGACGTCATCGGCAGCGAGGCGTACATTGACAGCATGATCGATCTCGGCGCGAAGTTCGCGTGGTTCTTCACCTATATGCCCGTGGGCGTCGACGCGGCGCCGGAGCTGATGGCGACGGCCGAGCAGCGGGAATTTATGTATCACCAGATCCGCGAATTCCGCAAGACCAAGCCGCTGTTCACGATGGACTTCTGGAACGACGGAGAATTCGTCGGCGGGTGTATCGCGGGCGGACGCTGCTACTTGCACATCAACGCCAACGGCGATATCGAGCCGTGCGCGTTCATCCATTACAGCGACTCCAACATCCGCGAAAAGACGCTGCTCGAGGCGTACAAATCGCCGCTGTTCATGGCGTACCACAACAGCCAGCCCTTCAACGGCAACCATCTGCGCCCATGCCCGCTGCTCGACAACCCCGGCGCGCTGACGAAGATGGTCGAGACCTCGGGCGCAAAATCCACCGACGTCCAGCACCCGGAGGACGTCGAAAAGCTCTCCGGAAAATGCAAAAACGCCGCGGAAAACTGGGCGCCGGTCGCCGACCGCCTGTGGACCTGCTCGGGCCATTGCGCAAGCTGCGCGAGCGGCGAAAAGAAATAGCTTGACAGTCCGCAGCACTGCGTGCTACGATAAACGGCACAACAAAATACATCTATTACGAGCGGTGGAGGGACTGGCCCTGTGAAGCCCGGCAACCTGCGAAAGCAAGGTGCCAAATCCTGCGGCGAAAGCCGAGAGATAGTAGATTTACTGCGCTCGGACTTTATATCCGGGCGCAGTTTTTTAAATCATACTCCGTAAGGCGCGGCACGCGGCGCCACCGCCTGCGTCACAAGAAAGGATCATCCATGAGCAATTCTTATCTGTTTACCAGCGAATCGGTGACCGAGGGCCACCCCGACAAGATCTGCGACCAGATCGCCGACGCCATCCTCGACGCGCTGCTTGCGCAGGACCCGCAGTCCCGCTGTGCGTGCGAGGTGACGGCGGAGCCGGGCGCCGTGCACATTATGGGCGAAATCACGACCCGCGCGCGGGTCGATTATATCGCGAGCGCGCGCGACGTTATCCGTCGTATCGGCTACACGAAACCGGAGTACGGGTTCGACGCGGACAGCTGCGCCGTCACGTGTTCTCTCCATGAGCAGTCTCCCGATATCGCGATGGGCGTCGACAACGGCGACGAGCTCGGCGCGGGCGATCAGGGCATGATGTTCGGCTTCGCGTGCGACGAAACGCCGGAGCTGCTGCCGCTGGGCGTCGTGCTGTCCAACCGCCTCACGCAGCGCCTCGCGCAGGCGCGCCGCAGCGCGGAGCTGCCCTACCTGCGTCCGGACGGAAAATCCGAGGTGACCGTCGAATACAGGGACGGAAAGCCGCAGCGTCTCGACGCCGTCGTCGTCTCGGCGCAGCACGATCCCGGCGTCGACGTCGGCAAGCTGCGCGCGGACATCCGCGCGCGGATCATCGGCGCTTGCATTCCCGCGCCGCTGCTCGACGAAAACACAAAATACTACATCAACCCGACGGGGCGCTTCGTGTTCGGCGGCCCCGCCGCCGACACCGGCCTCACCGGCCGCAAGATCATCGCAGACACCTACGGCGGCTACGCGCCCCACGGCGGCGGCTCCTTTTCGGGCAAGGACCCGACGAAGGTGGATCGCAGCGCCGCGTATATGGCGCGCAATATCGCGAAAACGATCGTCGCCGCAGGCGCCGCACGCCGCTGCGACGTACAGCTGAGCTACGCCATCGGCGTCGCCCGGCCCGTGGGCGTCTATGTCTCGACCGACGGCACCGGGGCGTTGTCGGACGCCGCGCTGCGCGATTGGGTGCTCGCGAGCTACGATCTTCGCCCGCAGGCGATCATCGACGCGCTCGGGCTGCGCGCGCCCGTCTACGCGTGTACGGCCGCCTACGGTCACTTCGGGCGCGCGGGCTTCTCCTGGGAGATCGTCGACGCCGCGAAGTCCGACAGCCTGCGCCGGCTGCTCGGCTGAGCGGCGGGCGCCGCCCCGAATCTCATATTTGATCCGTGCGGGAAAAAGCGTCGCCCAAAAGCATTTTGAGCGCGCCGTCCAGAGAATATTCCCCGTCGATCAGGCTGTAGCCGCACCCGGTCTCTTTGCACGCGCGCAGATTCCGCCTGTTGTCGACGATCATCGTCTCCATCCCGCAGTCGGCGTACAGGCGGCTTTCCATGACGCTTCCGCACGCCAGGATCGTTTCGTAGTTGTTTCGGATATAGCTTTCGCTGAAGATCAGACAGACGTACTTGATAAAATCAAGATACGCTTCCGCAAAATCGTCCTTATAGGTAAAAGGGATATAGCACCCCTCGACGATCAGATTTTGTCTGTTTTCTATGGCTGTCTTTATCATTTCCCGCACGACGGGCCAGAGATAGCCGGTGAGCGCGTCGTCCTGCGCGGGCGTCAGCGCCGTATACCCGCTGCGGATCAGACCCATCTTCAGATGGTCGATCGACAGATACGGATACCGGCATTTCTCCAGCAGCCGCTGCGCCAGCAGCGTTTTGCCCGTGTGCGAAGCGCCGCCGATCAGCAATACCAAGGGCGCTTCCTCCTCTCCTGATGGATCCGCTGTCTATTGAGCGCTGTCCCCGCCGCGCGTCTTGTCAAAGCGCCGTTTGTTGATCTCGGCGCCCGCGAGCAGGATGATCATGCAGATGTCGAGCCACAGCAAAAACACGATGATCGCCGCGAGGCTGCCGTAAATATAGGACGTGCGGGTGAAATAGGTGATGTACACCGAAAACAGGTAGGAAAACAGCAGCCAGCCCACCGCCGCGAGGAACGCGCCGAAAAACTGCCGGCGGAAGGGAATGTCCGAGCGCGCGAGGCCGCTGTACATCGCCATGAACAGCAGCGTGAGGATCGCAAGGAAGATAAAATTGCGAAAATTGATGATGATATGGATAAAGGGCGGGATCATGTCGAGGTAGGAATCCAGAAAGCGCTGGATGGGCTCGCCGAAAACGAGCACGGCGAGCGTCAGCGCGATCATCAGAATAAATCCGAGCGTGAACAGGATGGAATACACGACGCTCAGGATATAGCGGCGCGTCTTTGCGCGGTCAAATACGTATTGCAGTCCCTCGCCGATGCTGCGCATACCGCGCGACGCCGCCCACAGCAGCGTGACCGCGGACACGGACAGCAGCGGGATATTCGTGTGCGAAAAGACCTCGGTCAGGACGTCCGTGCCGAATTTGCTCATGTACTCGGGCAGAAATTCGGCTGTGATCTGCGCGATCTGCGCCGCGTCGAGCGGATAGACCGCGCCCGCGATGAGAACGAACAGCATGACGATCGGGATCGCGGACAGCACCGTAAAATAGGACGCCTTGCCGGCGAACACGGTGATGAGATCCTCGTCGGATATCTGTTTGACGCCCTGCAGCCACCGCAGCAGGGTCCTCCCCTTTTCCTTCCACCTTTTCTTCACGAGCACCCCCCCTTCCGCGGTCGTCAATTATAATATTATACGCCGACGGCGCAAAAAATAGCAACCTCGCGTCCTTCGGACAAAAAAAGCGCTTTGTCCTATTTTGGCGCAAAGGCGGGTTTCTGTCCGTGGCGCGGCGCCGCGGGGCGCGGTATACTTGCGTCAGAAAGGGGCGAAAACCTGTTTATGAAAAAAGCTCTGTATTGGCTCTGGCTCATTCTGAGCGTCCTCATGATCCCGGCGGGCATTCTCGCCGTCGCGAATCCCGCGGCGACGCTCACATCGCTCGCGTGGGTCATCGGGCTGCTCATGCTCCTCGAGGGCGCCGTCACCATCGCCGTGTACGTCTATACCCGCGAGACGCTTCTCAGCTCCGGCTGGGTGCTGTTCGACGGCATACTCACCGTCGTTCTCTCCGTCTTTCTGCTGTTCAACAATATCTTCACGGTGCAGGCGCTGCCCTACGCGTTCGGTATGTGGATCCTCGTGTCGAGTCTGCAAAAGGCGATCTACTCGTTCGACCTCAGGCGCATCGGCGTTCCCGGCTGGGGCTGGTTGCTGGCGCTGGGGATCGCGGGCGCGGCGTTCGGCGTGCTCTCCTTCGTCGACCCGGTGTTCGGCTCGGTCGCCATCAGCGTGCTCGTCGGCTGGTTCCTCATCTTTTACGGCGTCTCGTCCGTCGTCCTGTGGTCGCGCGTCGAGCGCGCGCGCAGCTTTGTGAAGAAAACAGGAAAGGTCCTGCGCGAGGGCGATCCCATCGAGATCGATATCCGCTGACCTCTGCGTTCAAAAGCCCCCGTCCGGGGGCTTTTGTTTGTTTACAAGCGTCCGCCCGCGTGCTAAAATAGATGTCAAAAAAGAGCGGAGGGCTTGCGCTTTGAATACGATGGCTATCGGCGTCGCGGGCGGCAGCGGCAGCGGAAAAACGACGATCACGCGCCGCATCCAGGATGAAATGGGCAGCGACGTCAGCGTGATCTACTACGACAACTACTACAAGTCTCACGACGACATGACCTACGAGGAGCGCGCGGCGCTCAATTACGACCACCCGGACGCCTTCGACACAGAGCTGTTTATCGAGCACATCCATGCGCTCAAGGCAGGCGCGGCGGTCGAATGCCCCGTCTACGATTTCACCGTACACAACCGCAGCGCGCAGACCGTGCACATCGAGCCCGCAAAGGTGCTCATCGTCGAGGGCATCCTTATCTTCCACGATCCGCGCATCCTCGAGCTGCTCGATATCAAGATCTTCGTCGACACCGACGCAGACGTCCGCATCATCCGCCGCATCCTGCGGGACGTGAAAAAGCGCGGCCGCTCGCTCGAGTCGGTCACCTCGCAGTATCTGTCCACCGTGAAGCCGATGCACGAGCAGTACGTCGAGCCCAGCAAGCGCAACGCCGACATCGTCGTGCTCGAGGGCGGACACAACCTCGTCGCGCTCGAGATGATCATGCAGCGCATCCGCAGCCACGTCCGGGAAAACTGACCCGTCCGTTCGCCTTTTGCCCGCCGGATTTCATCCGGCGGGTTCTTGCATGGGCGGGCATTTTGCGCGCGCCGAAAGCCGCCCTTACATTCTCCGCGAAAAAATGTTAAAATAGATATAACAAATGCCGCCGCGGAATGCGCGGCGGCTTCGTCTATCCGCAATTCTGAGAGGAGGAGATATGTTTAAGATCGGTGATACCGTCGTTTACGAATCGCTCGGCGTATGCCGCATCGCGGACATCCGCACGGAGAAATTTCCCTCCATGCCCGCGGCGCAGTATTATGTGCTGGAGCTTATTTTCGGTGCGCAGACAACGGTGTATGCCCCCGTGGACAGTGACAAGCTGCACATCCGCAAGGTGCTGTCCCGGCCGGAGGTGCTGGAGCTCATCAACCGTATGCCCGACGAGAACACGGGCTGGATCGAACCGGAGCCGGAGCGCGTCGAGCGCTACAAACAGATCATCCGGCGCGGCGACCGCGGCGAGCTCGTGGGCCTGATCAAAACACTGTACAGCAAGCGCGAGGAGCAGCTCGCCGCGGGCCGAAAGTTCCATGTGTGCGACGCGCGCATCATGGGCGACGCGGAAAAGCTCCTCTATGAGGAATTTGCGCTCGCGCTGGGCATCCAGCCGGAGGAGGTCGTACCTTTCATCACCGGAAAGCTTGAAAACCGCGGCGAATGGCCGGAAAAATAGATCGGGAGCGGCGCGCGCGCCGCTCTTTTATTTTGCGGCCCGCAGCTTGTCGTTGAGCTTTGAATAGACGCGCCGCCGGAACCAGACCTCGCTCGACGCCTCGACCGCCTCGTCCAGGCCGAACCACCGCACGCCGCTGTTTTCGTCCGGCTTCACGCGCGGCGTCTCAGTCTCGTCCGCTTCGAGCAGGTAGGTCACGTTGAGATGCAGGTGCGAGCTCACATACCGCCCGCGCTTCTCATGCCCGTCCACGGTCAGTATCTCGAGCGAAAAGATGTCGTCTCGCAGCGGCCGCACCCGCGAAAGCCCGCTTTCCTCGCGCACCTCGCGCAGCGCGACGGCCAGCAGGTCCGTCTCGCCGTCCGCGTGGCCGCCCATCCACGACCAAGAATCGTAAATATTGTGGTAAACGAGCAGGGCCTTGTCCCGCGCGGCGTTGACCGTCCACGCGGACGCCGTCATGTGCATCGCGCGGTTTTCGCGCGTGAACAGCGCGCCGCCCGCCGCGAGCAGCGCGAGCAGCTGCTCCCTGTCCGCCGCCTCCTGCTCGTTGAAGGGACAAAACGCGCGGATATCCTCTGTGATCTGCAGTTCCATGCTTCCTCCGTTTTTTATCGATTATAGCGCACGCGCGCGCTTTTGGGAAGCGCTGCGGGGATGCGCGCCCCCGCGGAGATCGCCGGGCGGATTTTTTTGTTGTGCTGCGCGTATGAATTATCTATAATGGTTTTGAAAAAACCGCCCGGCGGCGGTATGCGGGGTGAAGTGAACTATGGATTTTGATTCGCTGCTTTTTTTGTGCGTGGAGCTCGTGGGCACGGTCGCCTTCTCCCTGTCCGGCACCGTCGTCGCCATTCAAAAGCGCCTCGACTTGTTCGGCGCGCTCGTGCTCGGCGTCGTGACGGCGGTCGGCGGCGGTATGCTGCGCGATATCACGCTCGGCCTCACGCCTCCCTCCTTGTTCCGGCACCCCGTCTATGTGATGACGGCGGCCGTGACCTCGCTCGCTTTTTTCTGGCTTTGCTACTTCCGCGGCGACTCGCTTGAGCATGTCAATCGAGGAGCTGCGGGCCGTCTTATGCTGCTGATGGATTCGCTGGGGCTGGGCATTTTTACCGTGGTCGGCATCAACACCGCCGTGTCGGCGGGCCGCGGCGGCAACGGTTTTCTGTGCGTTACGGTCGGCGTGCTCACCGGCGTCGGCGGGGGTATGCTGCGGGACGTGCTCGCGACGCGCATCCCCGTGATCCTTCACAAGCACGTCTACGCGGTCGCCGCCATCGCCGGCGGCATCCTCTATTTCCACGCGCGCCGGTGGATCCCGGAGCTGCCCGCGCTGCTGCTGGGCATCGGCTCCATCGTCTGCATCCGTCTGTGCGCGTCGCACTTCAAATGGGACCTGCCGCGCATCCCGGCGAGCGATAAAAAATAGCGACCCGGCATACCGCCGGACGGATCGGTCCGGCGACGCCGCGCGGCGGATCCCGCCGAACAATAAAGGAGGCCGTCCCATGCATCAATGCAATGCAAACCTGCCGTCGTCCGATACCTGTTTTTTGAGCCCCGAACAAATGCCGATCACGCCGCCGACGGATTTTCTTAAGTTTGCCAGGGTCGTCAACGGTATTTTTTATATCGACGATAAGCACGCGGACAAGATCAAGCCGTTCGCCGACAACAAAGCAGTGGTGGATTATGTCTGCGACATGATCGACAGCTTTGAAGTGCCGGCAAGCGAGGTCACCCAGTCAATGGCATACAGCATGCTGCTGCTCGCATATTCGGAAACAGACAGGGCGGTCGGAATCCTGAAAAAGCTGTGCAGGCAGGCGATCGACGAGGACTATTTCGGGATGTGCCTGAATCTGTCGTTTGCTTTGAACGCGGCAAAAACGGAGAGAACGGAACCGCTTCGCAAAGAGATGCGTCAATACCTGACGGATGATTTTCAAAAGGCTTTTGAAAAAAGTCAGTATTTCCGGCTCGCGGATGAGATCGGGCTTGACGTTTCGTCTATTGCCGAGCGCACAAGGAACGCAGATCACGACATCAGCAGCTCTTACAGCTTCGATCTTTCCACGGTAGAGGGCGTGCGGTTTGAAATCCATGCCGACGCAGAGGACAAGAAGCGCTGGTATGTGCTGTGCGTGCGTATCAACGGTCCGGGCGCTTACCACGATCTCGATATTGAAATATTGAGCAACCATCAGGATCCCCGCTCCTACTCCATTCTCTGGAATTCGCCGTATGAGCCGTACTCTTACAGCAAATTCGAATACATGGAGCTGAATCTCGACGGGAGGCTCATAGAGATCCCAAACGGCTGCGACCTGCTGCACCTCAAGGAGACCGTCGCGCAGATCGAACGGCTGATGGGCGTGAAGTTCATCCGCAAGCCGGTATGCACCCGCTTCAGCCAAAGCATCAAGAACCGCAAAAAGCTGACCGAGTGGCTGATGAAGGAATAGGCGGAAGGTAAAAACGGCGCTTCATATTTCCGATCGCTGGGCAGCTCGTGAATAAAGCACAAAGCCGGGGCGTCATCGCTTTTCAGCGGGGCCGCCCCGGCTTTTTTATGGAGAAACGGCGCTAACGCTCAAATACCGTCCGCCCGTCCTTTATCGTGCGCATCACGCGGATATCCCGCAGCGCCGCCGGGTCGACCGCCGTCGGGTCGCGGTCGAGAACGACGAGGTCGGCGCGCTTTCCCGCGCGCAGGCTCCCCTTTTCGTCCTCCTCGAAATACTGATACGCCGCGTTGACGGTCACCGCGCGCAGTGCGTCTTCGACGCCGATCGCCTCCTGTGCGCCGAGCGTTCTTCCGCTTTTTGTTTGTCGGTTGACCGCGCACCACACCGTCTCGAGCATATCCGGCTCGATGACGGGCGTGTCCTGATGAAAGGTAAAGCGGATCCCCTCGCGCAGCGCATCCGCCGCGGGGGACAGCAGCGCCGCGCGCGCCGCGCCGAGATTGCGCGCATGGGTGTCGCCCCAGTGGTAGACGTGCGCGGCAAAAAAGGACGGGAGCACGCCGAGCCGCTTCACCTGCGGCAGCTGATCCGGCGCCAAAAACTGCGCGTGGATCATCACCGGGCGCAGCGCAGCGAAATCAGTAAACTCCGCCTCCACCAGCTCAACCGCGTCGAGCAGCTGCTGAGCGGCGCCGTCGCCGAAGCAGTGCACGAGCGGCTGAACGCGCCGCCGCGCGGCGTAGCGCAGCCCCTCGAGCAGGGCGTCGTCCGCCATCGTTCCATAGCCGGTTTGGTCGTCCCCGGTGATATAGCCCGACTGCGGGCGCATCCATGCCGTGCGCGCCTGCGGCGAGCCGTCGAGGAACATCTTTATGCCCCCGAGTTTAAAATGTCCGTCATATTGTCCGGCCGCGTTCGGGAACTGCGCATACAGCGCGTCCGCGTCGGCGCGGTCGGCATAGCCGACGAGATCCAGCTTCAAAAGCCCGCTCGACAGCAGCGCCTCATACAGCGGGCGCATCTGCGCGACCATCATGCCCTCCTGCACCGTCGTGATGCCGAAGGACGCGTACTTGTCCTGCGCACGGCGATAGGCGTCGAGCAGCGCCGCGCCGTCTGCGGCGGGCACGCTGCGGATCGCCCGCATGAACGCGCCCTCCTCGAGATAGCCGTTCGGCGCCCCCGTTTCGTCCCTTCCATAGCGGCCGTCCGGCGGATCGGGCGTGCCGGAGCCGACGCCGAGCCGCTCGAGCGCCGCCGTGTTCGCGGCGCCCGCGTGGCCGCTCTTGTGCTGCAGCAGCAGCGGGTGCGCGGCGGTGATCGCGTCCAGAAACGCGGCGTCGGGGTGTCTGCCCTCCGCGAGCGCGTTGTGGTCGTAGCCCTTGGCCACCACCCATTCTCCGGGCGGGATGTCGCTGCTGCGGATAAAAGCCTCGATCCGTTCCCGGATCTCTCCAAAATCCGCGCATTCCTCCAGCGGCACCTGCAGCAATGCGCTCGCCGCCGCGGAGAAATGGCTGTGCGCGTCGATGAACGCGGGCAGAAGCGCGCCCCCCTTCAGCTCCGCGACGGCAGCCTTCGGCGCGAGCGCGCGCAGCGCCCGCTCGTCCCCCACGGCGCGAATGACGCCGCCGTCTTCCAGCAGCGCCTGCGCGCGCGGCGTTTCCCTCTCCATCGTCAAAACCGTACCGCCCCGATACAGGATCATAGCTCCCGCTCCTTCTTTTTCAGATGGCGCTATTGTTTGCTGTTTTTATGCCGTTTACACATTTTCAAGCAGCGGCCGCAGTCATGCGCGCAGCGCCGGCGCGAGCTTTGCCTTTTGCAGCGCCAGCGCCAGCAGCGGGATCACGACGAGCTGCACCGCGATGCCGGGCAGCGCCGTCACGAACGAAGCGGCCAGCCACATCTGCATCGAATAATTTCCCGCGCGGAAGATCAGCGCGTTGAGCACGCCGGACACGACGCGCCCCGCGAGCATCGCCGTTATCAGGGATATGTAGATCCCCCCGCGCTTTCCCGCCGCCGCGCGGTACATGAGCCCGCTCACGAGCCCATAGACCGCGAGCTCGCACAGCATACCCGGCAGGATCGCCGCCGGCGGCATTCCCGTCAGAAGGCTCGACAGCAGCGGCGCCAGCACGCCGCAGGCGAGACCGTACCACGGCCCGCACAGCAGCCCGCACAGCAGCACCGGGATGTGCATCGGCAGAAAAATACTTCCGGCGTTCGGAATGGAATGAAACGCGATGGGCAGCGCGACGCCGAGCGCAACGCACAGCCCGGCAAAGACAAGTGATCTCGTTTTCTTCATAAAATCCTCCGTAAAACAGAGAATGCCGCAAAGACACTCTCATTTCAAAATGACGAGCAGCCTTCGTGGCATGTTTCCGTTGTGCGGATCGCTCGGCCGGCTTCGTGCCGGCCCTTTTTATTGTTATAGCAAAATTCGGTTCAGTTTGCAAGCGTCTGTGCGGCGGGCGCCGCGTTTTTTCTCCAGACGCGGACGGCGATATAAACGCACAGCGCCGCAAACAGCACGACCCCAAGCTCCACCAGCAGCACGCTCGGCAGCACGCTGTTGAGCAGCGCCGCGACGGCATCCAGCGCAAAATGCAGCCCGATCGCGAGCGGATAGAGCCAGAAGCTCTTCCCGCCCTTTTTCGCCGCGAACCACACGAGCACCGACAGCGAGAGCTGCGCCGCCACTGCCGCGAGCCGTTCCGCCGCGCTGACGAGGAACAGCCAGGGAGACGTCGAGGTAAGCTGCGCGAACGCCGCCTGCACGGTCGCCGTCTGCGCCGCCGTCATGCCGGCGGTCAGCACCGCGGCGTTGCCGGTATTGTACAGGACCGCGTAGACGAGATTGTTCACCATCGAGATACCGAGGATCACGAACGCCTCAAAGCCGCCGTGCCCCGCGCCGTACATCAGCGCGTTTTTATCGTTGCTCTGCCGGCGCTTTAAAACGGTTTTAAAGGCGATCAGTCGCCCGCTCTCCTCAAACAGCCCCGCCATCAGGCCGCCGTACAGCGCGAGCAGCACGGGGTTCGCCTGGATCGTCTGCCCGAGCGGGGAACCGAGGATCACGCTGTGCGCGAGCTGCTCAAGGACGAACGCGAAAACGAGCATGACCGCGCAGCCGACAAGAAACGGCAGACGGTCGCAGCCGTGCTTTTTTCGAAAATAGAGAAACATACCGACAGGCAGCGCGACCGCAAGCAGAATATCAAAGCCCATAAAGGCGATGGAAAGCGTCGGGATCATGTGTATAACACCTCACAGCATTTCAGTTTTATTATTATAGCATATCCGCTGCGCGCCGCCAATAAAAAAACGGGGTGCGCGGCGGCTGCCGCGCACCCCGGGCGCACTGTCTATCTGTTTTTTACCGGAATCTTTTTGCGCCATTGTCCGACGAAGTCGACGTCCTGTGTGCTGTCCGCCGCGTCGTCCGCGCTTACCGCGTTCTTTTTTGCACTCGTCTTTGTGCTCGTTTTTGCGGACGCTTTTGCCGCACGGGCATTGTACACGTCAAGCGCGTTGTCCATCAGCCGCGACTGCTTATCAGCCTCGCGCGCGTAGTCGTCGCGGTCGCTCTGCCGCTGGTTTTTAAGCTTGCGCATTGCGTTTTCATAGTCGTATTCGATGCCGCGCGTTGCTTCCGTTTCCGCGCCGCCGGACAGGCCGGCCGCGCGCAGCTTCTGCGGCTGCACGCGGCGCTTCTGCTGCGCGTCCACATAGGCGGACTGCGCGTTCTCCCGGTAGGTCTCCTCTTGTTCCTGCAGCTTTGCGCGCGCCTCGTCCACCGCGTCGAGATATTTTTGCTTCAGCGCGGCGATCTGCGCGAGCTGCAGCAGCTCGGTATAGTTCAAAACTCATCCCCTCCTTTTACAGCGCCGCGAGTGCGGCGCGGATGCTTTGCACCGCCGCTGCGTACTCTTCGAGCCTTTTCTGCGCCGTCTGCTCCTCTGCCGCGCTCCCGTCGGGAATATCGATCTCCTGCGTCCGCAGCTCGCTTTCCCCCGCGCGCACAGGCACCCACACCCAGCCGAAATCGGTGTCTATATACGCCCAGCGCAGACCGTCATTTTCGCAGCTGTACCGTGCGGCGAACTCGCTTTGCGAAAAAAAGTCCCGCAGACTGGCGCGACCCCGCGCGTAGCCGCCCGCATAGGGCGCGTAGGCGGTGGACGGGTAAAAGTACATGGACGGCTTGCCGGTGACGCGCAGCGTCGCGCGCTCGAGCGCCGTCAGCGCGATCTTCGGCTCCGGCGAGGGGATCGCCGCAAGGCCGCGGGTACACGCGTCGCAGACGAACCGCTGGCCCTGCGTCAGCTGGCAGACGCCCAGCGGATCGACGGCATAGCTCGGCCGATCCGCCGCGCGGTAGGTATACGCCTTCGGCACGAGCCACGTCTCGAAATGCAGATGCTGCGCGGTCGTCGCCGTCCCGGTGTTTCCCTGTACGCCGATCACATCGCCGCAGCGCACACGGTCGCCCGCTTTGACCGCGCGGCTGCGCAGATGCCCGTAGCGCGTGATGACGTCCAGTCGTTCGTTGTAGCCGCCCCGCAGCGCGATCAGATTCCCCCCCGCCGTATCGAACACCGACGCGAGCACCGTCCCGTCGTGCGCCGCAAAAACGTCGAAGCTCTCCGGCTGTGTGCGGGAGATGTCGATGGCGTAGTGCATCGTCGCGCCCCTGCCGTAGGGGTCGTACAGGCCGAAGCCCGCCGTCACTCCGATGCGCTGCATCGGGTACCGCACCATCAGAACTCCCCCTTTGCCGCTTCGTCCTGCCGCAGCGCCTGCAAATACGCGTCCGCTTCGATCGCCTGTTGCGTAAAGCTGTTGTTCTTCCACCAGGACCAGAGTGCAGCCGCGGCGGTGAACGCCGTGCTCAGCAGCGTGGACAGCTGCTCGTCGTCGATGGGCAGCACGCTCTTTCCCGCCGCGCTCAGCAGCTGATTGACAAGCGCGAGCGCCAGCACCGCCGTGCGGATGATCGTCTCCGATTTGATCTTCATTTGCTCCTCCTCCTTATTTTTCGAGTCGCGCGATCCTTTTTTCGTGCTCGTCGAGCCGCCCCCACAACCGCTTGTGCGACTCGGCGTTGCTGCTTTTCTCCTCGCCCAGCAGCCCGCGCAGCTGGGCGAGCGTCACCTGCAGCGCCGTCAGCGCGCTGTTGAGCTTTACGATGGGCGGAATGACCGCGCCGAACAGACCGACGAGCACCGTGATGACGCCGACCGTCTCCCATTGGCTCATGAAGCGCCTCCCATGACCGCGTCCGCCTCCTGCTGCGTCAGAATGCCGTTCGCGACATACCGCGCAAGGATAAGATCGTCGATCCGCCCCGCCGCATACAGCGCCGCGATGCGCCGAAGAATGATCGGATTGCTCAATTGCCCTCACCTCCGATCAACAGCAGCAGCTCGTCGATGGCCGCCTCATACTGCCCTTTTTCATATGCTCTTTGCGCCGCGTCGAGCTGTGCAAAGTTCTGCCACGGCGAGAGCATCTCGCCCGCGAACTGCACGCCGTCCTCCCGCGTCCATGTCTGCCCGGCGGGAATAAAGCAGAATCCCTTGATATACGCGTCGCACTTGCCGTCGAAAGCGGCTGTCTCCGTGGCCGTTCGGCCGTCCGCCGCCGTGACATGGCATTTAAAGTCGCTGTCGGTATAAATTGTTTTCATGTTGTCACCTAATCCAAATACGTCTCATATACGGTCATGTAGGAGTACCTGGATCCACCCTCGTACTGATACGCCTGCGCGACAAAATAGTACGATCCCGTCAGAGCGCTGACGTCCAAGGTCCTCCACGCGGAAGCTACGGCAGAGTTTCTGTCCAACTGCAAGTAAGCCGCGAAATTGTTTGGAGTTTGGGTAGACGAAAAGCCAAACCTTCTGTATTCGTTCGTTCCGGCGGCTCCGTTTCCGTCCTGAGCGCAGTAAACGTACAGCGTTTCGAAATTTGTGACGTCGATCAGATCGGTCGTGTACGCATATGCGTTAAACGCGCCGTCCCCGGAGGTCCTGCCCACGGTGTAGCTGCCGGAGGCCTCGGAATATAGGCCGGAAAAATTGTAGCCTCCCGTCGCAGCGACGCATTTGTCCCCGTCCTTATACAGATAGAGCACAGGCGTCACCCACGCCCCGTCGATATAGCTCTTTGCCGTCTTTACTGCCCAGGCGCCGGAGATATACTGCTTGCAGAACAGCGGATAGCACCAAACCTCGACGCCGTTTTTTTTGCTGATCTGCGCCGCCCCCGATGAACCGGCGCCGTTCAATATCCACACATCCCCCTCGGCGACCGCCGCGCCGCTGATGGTCGTCGGCTGCGTCGCTTTGATTGCGACTTTTCCGATGGCCGTCGTAGTCACGATGCCGATCGTGTTCTCTGCGGGCGTATCGACAGACATGGCGGCCTCGGTCGCATATGCCTTGAAAGCAAGATTCATCCCCGCGCCGCCGCTGCTGCCGTACAAGAAGCCCTTCGCCATCAGCGCATCACCTCCACCTCGATCGGGATCGCGACGGTCGGCTTGTCCTCGAAACAGGTGAATATGATCTTGCCGGCGCCTGCGTCCGCTTCACTGACCATGGCCCATGCCTCCTTTTGATCGATAGCAGTGGAGAGCGTGTCGGAGTACACCGGCGTGATATGCGGCGCGTCCGAAGCGAGGACGCCCGTGATCGCGACCTCCTGCGTATAAGGAGCTGCGCTGCCTGTCCATGTTGCGGTGATCTCGGCGGTATACGTCTCCCGCTTGAGCGGCGTCGCCCATTTCAGATCGTTGTCCGCGCCGGAGTTTTTCGCGAGCACCTGATCTGCACTTCCGCCTATGGGCACGTTTCCGGCGGCGAGCACAGCGGCGTCCAGCGCCGCCTTGACCTCCCGGATCGCCGCGCCGGCGTTTGCCGCAGCGATCTCGCTCACGCCGGCGCAAAATCCGATCTGATCCGCGCCGCCGCCCGCTGCGGAGGAGTCGAGCGTATCCACCACGGCGTTGAATTTCGGAACGACCACGGCGGTCACGAGCTCTTCGAATTTCTCCTTGAGCGTCTGCGCCGGGATCGCCGGCACATCGTCGAGCGCCGTCACGCCCCTTCCGGCGAGATCTCCCTCCGATATTCTGTTCTCTGTCATTTTGTCCTCCTCACTTGATTTTTCCGCCTTGTGTAAATTCTACGGAATAGTCGTACAGGCCGAACGGCTGCGCGTTCTCGCTGTTTTCAAAGCGAAACCGCACCTTCTCCTGCTTTGGAATACTGATTTTTTTGCCGAAGGCCTTCGGCGTCGCATCCGTCGAAAAAGTGAACCCTGCAAAATCCACTGCGGCGAAGGAAAAATTGCGCAGCCGCACCGTCTCCGCAAACAGATCCTGCCACACCCCCTTTTTCTGTGCGCGCACGCGCACGCCCGCTGCCGGTCCTGCGAACAGGCGCAGCGCGAGATAGCGAAAGCTCTTCAGCCGGTAAAAGCTCGTTCCGCACAGGAGCGGTGTGTCCCAGTGCGCCGCGATCGCCGCGCCGTTGTCGGAATAGGACGCGGGATCCTCCTTGTCTGTATAAAACTCCATGACTTTTCCGTCTTCCGTGCCAAAGCGCAGCTTTCCGTCCGCGGTCTGCAGAACGCGCGCGGGGATATCGGGAAAAACATATGCCTCATACTGGTGCGTCGAATAGGGCGCGCCGCTCTCATAGGCCTTCACGAGCGAGTCGAGCAGGTACAGCCTGCCGCCCAGCGCCAATACATAGAAATCCTGAAAACAGACCGCCTGCGCCTGCGCCTTGTCCGCTTCGGACGCGAGCGCGCTGTTGATAAACATCGAGCGGTTCTGCGCGTAACGCTCGGCATTGACGTCGGCGGCTGTGATCGCGTAAATGCCCCGGTCGGAAAAATACAGCGGCTCCGACTGCATATAGGCGACGGATGCTCCGCTCGCGCAGCACGCGCCCTGCATTGTGCCCGTCACGGGAAAAGAGACCGTGCCGTCGCTGTCCACCCTCCCCTCCCGCAGGAGGATGCTGCGCCCGTCCTCCTCCCGCTGCTTGTGCGCCGCGAGCTTTCCGCCGACGATGGAGTATCCCGCGATGCGCGACGGCATACCGACGACCGCGTACGCCGTCACGGGAAAATAGGTCGGATCGTCCATCTCGCATACCCAGTCGTAGTTTGGATAGCTCGGGCAGCCCGTCACGAACAGCCGGTCGGCCGCGGCGTTGACGCCGTACTGCGCGCCGAGCGTGCAGGTGTTGATGCGCGCCGTGTATTCGGCGCGTGTCTTTTTGACCTTGATGCGCACATTGTCCGCGCCGTCTGCGGGCGACGCGCACGGCACCGAGCCGCTCACAAAGGTGACTGTGCCGAGCGCCGGATCAAGCGTATAATCGGTATCGCGCACACGCCGCGTCCACACCTGCGCCGCCGTCATGACGTCCACCTCGACGAGGTCGCTGTCCAGTCCGTCAAAGGAGAGCTGATAGACAGCGGAAGACCCGTCCGAAAGGAAGCTCTCCGTCCACGTGCTGCAAAGCAGGTTGAGCCGCTCGTGCTGCGTGCCGCCGCCGGACGGCGCGCGCGCGATGACGATCGTCGGAGAATACGCGCTGCTCGTCACCGCCGCCGCCGTCGTTCCGTCGCAGCAAAGATAGGTCTGCCCGTCGAGGATGTACAGCTTCTCCCCAAACTGCCACGCGCGCGAGCGCACATTTTTCATGTCGGCGTACAGCGCCGTGCCGTCCGTGTAGAGCTTTGTCCCCGCGTGCACAAACTCGATATCCCCTGCCGGCCGCCGCAGTGTGAACAGCCCGTTGATCGGGCCGTCGTAGGCGGAGAGCTGGTGATAGCCCATGCGCTTGCGCACCTTTCCGGGCACGTCGCGGATCATGTTGGGCGCGTCCGGGCTGCGGGTGACGGATACGTTTGCGGGCGAGTTGTAAAGATCGACCCCGCGAAAGGCGTCCGTTCCCACCGCCTTGTTCTGGGCGCTTTTATAGCTCGCGTTCAGATATCTCATTGCGCGTCACCGCCGTAAACGTCGGTGACCGCCGCGGGCACAAAGCGCGCGGCGTCCTCCAGCGCGGAGATGTACGCGTTGTTGAAATAGGCCATGCGCGCCATGTCGTCCTCATTGAGCAGCAGCCGCGCGCAAAGGCCGTAGGCGAGCGCCGCGGCGCACAGCTCCGGCTGTGCGGGCAGCGTGTCGGACAACGCCGTGATCTCCGGCGCGTCCTGCGCTTCCGCAAGCCCCTTTGCCGCCCGTATGGAGTTGTCATACGGCGCCGTCTCCGCGAGCAGGATATTGATCAGCGGCAGCGCGTACTGAACATATTCGGGCGACAGCGCGCGGGTCGTCGCGAGCAGCGCAAGCGCGTTGTCAAGCAGCGTGATTGCCGTCATAAAATCCCTCCTTTCAAAGATCGATCGCCGCGGGAGATCCCGCGGCGATCGTGTGCGATCAGGTCAGCGTCGCCGTGACGACGGCGGACGCATAGACCCCGTCCGCCGCCTTATAGGCGTAGGCATTTACAACGGTGCCTGCCGCGGTCACGTCGCTTTGCGTGCCTGTTTTCGCGGTGGGGCTGTAGCGCGGGTCGGAGCCGTCGGTCGTGTACTTGACCGTCGCGCCCGAGGTTGTGCAGGCGATCGCGCCGCCCGCCGCCGTGATCGTCGGATTCGCTGCGACCGTGCCCTTGCCGGAGCCGGTGTCGATATGCGCATAGACGCCGTCGCTCTTGACCCCGAACACGAACACGTCATAGTACTGGCGCCCTTCGATGAGCTGCCCCGAGATCCCCGGGGGATTCTCGTGGATGTTCGTCTCGTCGAGCTTCACCGGCGCGATGGCCGCCTCCTTGTGGACGATCATAAAGTTCACGTGGGCGGGCCAGCGGCCGCTCGGGACCTTCACGACCTCCATGCCGTCATAGCGGCCGACGATCCCCTTCTTGATCGCTTCGCGCGCGATGCTCTCGACCGCGAGAAACTCCGTCGAGTGCTTGAGCAGCTTGTAGGCGGCGGCGCTCATGAACAGCGTTCGGTCGGTCTGCGGGACCTCGCAGTCGTCGAGATGCTGCGTGCCCGCGCTGATGAGATCGCAGATGTTGCTCGCGCTCGCCGCGGTCGCGCTGCCGACGACGGTACCCGCCTGCCGCGCAAGTCCCCTCAGGACATATTTCTCCATCTCGGGGATCGCCTTCTCGCGGATCTGCAGCGCGAGCATCTTATAGGCCTCCTTGAGGAAGCTTCCGTCGTCGAGGTTCCCCTTGTCCACCGTCATCGTGAAGGATCGGTCCTGCGTGAGCGTCAGCTCCTGCACAATGTCCTGCATCTCGGCGGGTGTGCCGTAGCGCGCGCTGCCCGAACGGGTGTAGTCGTTCATCTCGACGGTCAGCGGCGTGAGCACCTTGACGGTCTTCGCGCCGGAAAAGCTGAAATCCTCCGACAGGCGGCCGGACAAGATGCTCTCGCTTTTATAATAGGGCTGGATGCGGTCCGCGATGCGGATGTTGTGATTGATCATTCTCTTCTCTCCTTTTTATGGATCAATAAAATACGGCGTTGAATACGCGCAGCAGGTCGTCGAGCCGGTCGTCCGCGGCGGCGTCGCCCTGTACGCTTCCCGCGCAAGCGGTCTTGTTCTGCTCGTTCTGCTCATAGGCGCGCAGCTTCTCCCTGAGCTGTTCGTTTTCATACTCGGCGTACGCGCGCATGAGTCCCTTGCCGCCGCGCACACCCGCGAGCACCTGCTCGGGCAATGCCGTCTGCCCCGGGTGCGCCTGCACGAATTCGCGCAGCTCAGGCAGCGCGGATAAGTCGGCCTCCGCCTCCAGTGTCTGCTGCGGCGCGGCCATACGCGCGCGCGTCTTTTCCGTGCGGCCGTCGAGGCATTCCTGCGCCATCTCGAGCAGCTCGTCCATGGTGAATTCCGTCTGCCTTCCCCCGTCTCGCAGACTGTAGGCCGCTTCCTCCTTTTCCCGCGGCAGCTCGAGCGAGAGCAGATCGACCGCCTCCCCCTGCTTGAGCGCCGCCATCGCCTGCTCCCCGCTGAGCGGTGTTCTTTCCTTTGCCATTGCTTGCTCCTTTCTTTGCTGTCTATCGTTCAACCGCGTCCGGATCGCGGCCGACCGCAATAAAAAGAGGCGCGGGGCCGCCGCTGCGGCCCC
>JAYFQJ010000060.1:0-10218 GCA_034927165.1 Oscillospiraceae bacterium | reverse complement strand
GAACGCCTCGTCCTCCACGATGGCGTCGCGCAGCGCGCTCACCGATTCGACCGCCGAGTCGTCCCCGACAAGGATGCGGCGGTACACCTGCTTGACCGCTTCGCAGGGCTCGACGCCCAGATCATTGAGCAGCGACGCCGCGAGCTTCTCATATTGCCGCAGCGCTTCCGCGCTGTTTTTGGTCTCAAAGAGGGCAGTGATGTAAGCTGCGGCGATGTTTTCATTGTAGACATACAACGCCGAGGCCTTGCGCAGACCGTCCAGGATCTCCGTATAAGCGTCGGCATGCTGTGCCGCCGCCGCAACGGTCAGCACACATTGCTCAAACATCTGCTGATAGCGCAGCGCCGCCGACAGCGCCCACGCTTCGCTGCAGCTGCCCTGAAGAAAGTCGCCTGCGTAGATCTCAATGATTTGCAGAAAATCGTCGCGCTGCTGCTCGAAGGGGACGTTTTTTGCCTCCAGCGAGTCTGCGAGCGCCGTGAATTCATCGAAATCGCACGCGCAGGGCATCGTCTCCGATAGCCCATAGCAGCCGACCTTGTAAAGGATCGCGTCATCGCTGACGCCGACGCCCGCGAGCAGCTTGCGCAGACGATAAACGAGGTTTTTGAGAATATTCGGCGCGTTGTCGTCGTTCTGCAGCAGGTTCGCGATGAGCTCGCTTTGCGGGATCATCTGCCCTCGGCGGTAAACGAAATAGGAAAAGAGCTGAGAGAGCTTGCTGTTCCGGTCGTCTCGGCGCACGACAAACTTGCCGTTGTAAGTCACCTCAAAACAGCCGAATGTTTTTATATTCAGGATCCGAGATTCATCGTTCTGCATATAATTACCTCTGCCGAAAAAAGCGACAAATCCACCTTATCTTCATTTATATACTATTTTATATAATATTTCCAGTGCTTTGTGCAGGTAAAAATGACGAAAATTCGGGATATTTGCGCAAAAAACACAAAAATTTCTACGAACTCGGCAAAAAGAAGGTGGATTTCGCGAAAAGCCGCGTGCTGCAATAAAAAAAGCCGAACCCGTCGTTCGGCTTTTTGGTGGACGTTAAGGAACTCGAATCCCTGACCCTTCGCACGTCAAGCGAATGCTCTACCAGCTGAGCTAAACGTCCATGCGGCTTTTGTGTGAGCAAGTGATATTATAGTATAAAATCAAAGCGATTGCAAGCCCTTTGCGATAAAAAAGCGATGTGCTTTATTAATGAATCCTGCGCAAATGAAAATTGATTCCCATTTTCGTTTATGCTATACTTTACTAATTAAAGTGGTGAGGTGTGCCGTATGAGAATCGTGGGAATCGATCCCGGCTATGCGATTGTCGGGTACGGCGTCGTCGATCACGCGAACAACCGTTTCCGTATGTGCGAATACGGCGCGATCACGACCGAGGCGCACACGCCCTTCGATCGGCGGCTGTTCGACATCGACGCGGGGCTGAACGCGCTGCTCGAGCGGGCGCGGCCGGATGCGCTCGCCATCGAAAAGCTGTACTTTAACTCCAACCAAAAGACCGCCATCGACGTCGCTCAAGCGCGCGGCGTGTGCGTGCTCGCCGCCGTCAAGGCGGGGGTGCCGATCTTTGAATATACGCCGCTGCAGGTCAAAATGTCGGTCGTCGGGTACGGACGCGCGGAGAAAAAGCAGGTCATGGAGATGACGCGCATCCTGCTGGGACTGGAAAAGGTTCCCCGGCCGGACGATGCGGCCGACGCGCTCGCCATCGCCATCTGTCACGCGCACAGCGCCTCGTCGCGCATGAGCAGCGCGTATTTGCAGAATCTCGGGAGATGAATTTATGATCTATTGTCTGAACGGAACGCTTTTAAAAAAGACGACGGACAGCGCCGTGCTCTCCTGCGGGGGCGTCGGCTTTTTCGTGATGATCCCGACGAGCGTGTACGCCGAGCTGCCCGAGCCGGGCGGCTCGGCGTCGCTGTACACATATTTAAATGTAAAAGAGGACGGCCTCGAGCTGTACGGCTTTGCGGACGAGGCGCAGCAGCAGACCTTTCGTGCGCTGCTGTCGGTGACCGGCGTCGGCCCGCGCGTGGCGCTGTCCATCCTGTCCGTCTACGATCCCGCGCGCATCGCGCTGAGCATCGCGGCGGGGGATCACAAAGCGTTCACGAGCTGCTCCGGCGTCGGTCCGAAGCTCGCGCAGCGGCTGGTGCTCGAGCTGAAGGACAAGCTGGGGGGCATTGCGGGTGCGGACGCGGGTTCCGCCGTGCAGTCGGCGTCTGCGTCGGGCGGCGCGTACGCCGACGCCATAGAAGCGCTCGTGGCGCTGGGCTTCGGCCAGAGCGACGCGGCCGCGGCCGTATCGGCCTTCGCGCCCGAGATGCGCGCGGAGGATATGATCGCCGCCGCGCTCAAGAGCTTTGCGGGGCGATAGACGATGTACGACGAAGAGAACGGATACGGCTTTGAAAACCGCATGGTAGAGCCGGGCGCGCTCGCGGAGGACGTGGAAAACGAGAATTCGCTGCGCCCGAAAACGCTCGACGAATACATCGGGCAGGAGCAGGTCAAGGAGAACCTGTCCATCTATATGCAGGCGGCGAAGGGACGCGGCGAGCCGCTCGACCATCTGCTGCTGTACGGCTCGCCGGGACTCGGCAAGACGACGCTCGCGGGCATCGTCGCGCACGAGATGGGCGTCAACATCCGCGTGACAAGCGGTCCCGCGATCGAAAAGCCGGGCGATCTCGCGGCGCTGCTGACAAATTTGGCGCCCGGCGACATATTATTTATAGACGAGATCCACCGTCTCTCCCGCGCGGTCGAGGAGGTGCTGTATCCGGCGCTTGAGGACTACGCGCTGGACATCATCATCGGCAAGGGGCCGTCGGCGCGTTCCATCCGCATCAATCTGCCGCACTTTACGCTCATCGGCGCGACGACGCGCGCAGGCCAGCTGACCTCGCCGCTGCGCGACCGCTTCGGCGTCGTGCTGAAGCTTGAGCTGTATAAGCCCGCGGAGATCGCGCAGATCGTGCGCCGCTCCGCTGAGATCTTAGAGGTGCAGTGCGACGCGCGCGGCGCTGAGGAGATCGCCCGCCGCTCGCGCGGTACGCCGCGCGTCGCGAATCGGCTGCTCAAGCGCGTGCGCGATTTCGCGCAGGTGCTCGCGGACGGCGTTATCACCGAGACCGTCGCCGCCGACGCGCTGTCCCGCATGGACATCGACGCGCTCGGGCTCGACAACATCGACCGGCGGCTCATGCGCGCGGTCATCGACAATTACGGCGGCGGGCCCGTCGGCATCGAGACGCTCGCCGCCATGCTCGGCGAGGAGGCGGTGACGCTCGAGGACGTCTGCGAGCCGTATCTCATGCAGATCGGCTTTCTGACGCGCACCCAGCGCGGGCGCTGCGTCACCCGCGCGGCCTACCGGCATCTCGGCGTCGAGCTGCCGGGGGATAAAAATGACGCGCAGCAAAGCTTATTTTGATTGTGTTATTTATTCTATATATTCAAGGAGACAACTGATTTATGGGGAGACTTTTCGGAACAGACGGCGTGCGCGGTGTGGCGAACACGGAGCTCAGCTGTGAACTCGCGATGGACATCGGCCGCGCGGCGGCGTATGTGCTGACGAAGGAAACGGCCCACAAGGCGAAGATCATCATCGGCAGAGACACGCGCGTGTCCGGCGATATGCTCGAAAACGCGCTTGTCGCGGGCATTTGCTCGGTCGGCGCGGACGCGGTGCTGCTCGGCGTCATCCCGACGCCCGCCGTCGCGTATCTCGTCAAAAAATACAACGCCGACGCCGGCGTCGTCATCTCGGCGTCCCACAACCCCGTTGAATTTAACGGCATAAAGATATTCAACGGCGAAGGCTTCAAGCTCGCCGACGCGATCGAGGACGAGATCGAAGCGTACATCCTTGAGAAAAAAAGCGAGATCGAGCTGAAAACGCACGGCGATATCGGTTCGGTCAGCCGCTGTGACACGGCGGTGCGCGATTACGTGGACCATGTCAAGCGCTGCGTGGACGGCGATCTCAGCGGCGTTAAGGTCGCCATCGACTGCGCGAACGGCGCGTCGAGCGAGCCCGCGAGGCTGCTGTTCACGGAGCTCGGCGCGGACTGCACCTTTGTCGCAAACACGCCGGACGGACGCAACATCAACGACGGCGTCGGTTCGACCCATCTCGACAATCTGCGCGCGGCGGTCAAGTCGTCGGGCGCGCACATCGGCATCGCGTTCGACGGCGACGCCGACCGCTGCCTCGCCGTCGACGAAAACGGCAGAGAGATCGACGGCGATATGATCATCGCGATCTTTGCAAAGGCGCTCAAGGCGCAGGGAAAGCTCGCGAAGGACACCGCCGTCGTGACGGTCATGACAAATCTCGGTTTTATGGATTTTTGCAAAAAGTACGGCATCAGCGCCGTGCGCACCGCCGTGGGAGACCGCTATGTGCTCGAGGAGATGCAGCGCAGCGGCTACTGCATCGGCGGCGAGCAGAGCGGGCATATCATATTGCTCGAGTACGCGACGACGGGCGACGGCGAGATGACCGCCGCGATGCTGCTCAAGGTCCTGAAGGCTTCCAAAGACAAGGCCTCCGCGCTCGCGCGGGAGATCGAACGCTATCCCCAGACGCTCGTCAACGTGCGCACGACGGCCGAGGGAAAACAGAAATTCAAAGAGGACGAGGAGCTGCAGGGCTGCATCGAGGCCGCGCAGCAGGAGCTGTTCGACACCGGCCGCGTGCTGGTGCGCGTCTCCGGCACCGAGCCGCTCATCCGCATCATGGTGGAGGGCCGCGACGAGGCCATCATACAAAAAGTGGCGAAGGACCTCGAGAAAAAGGTCATCGAAAGGATCAACTGATGCGAACGGCACAGGGCTGGACGGATTATGAGCTCATCGACGCAAGCGGGGGCAACCGGCTCGAGCGGTGGGGAAGCTATATCCTCGTGCGGCCCGACCCGCAGATCGTCTGGGACACGCCGCGCGACAATCCGCTGTGGCGGCGTGCGGACGCGGTCTATGTGCGCGCGTCGTCGGGCGGCGGCCGCTGGGAGTATAAAAAACAGCTGCCGCAGGAATGGCGCATCGAATGGGACGGAAAACTAAAGCTGAACGTCACCCCGACCGGCTTCAAGCACACGGGCGTTTTTCCCGAGCAGGCCGCCAACTGGGCGGTCTATGAGGAGCTTATCCGAAAGGCCGGCCGCCCGATCAGCGTGCTGAATCTGTTCGGCTATACTGGCGCGGCGACGGCGGCGTGTCTGCGCGCGGGCGCGGGCGTCTGCCACGTCGACGCGAGCAAGGGCATGGTCGCCGCGGCGAAGCGCAACATGGAGCTCAACGGTCTTGCGGGCGCGCGCGTGCGCTATATTGTGGACGACTGCGCAAAATTCGTCGCACGCGAGGTGCGCCGCGGCGTGCGCTACGACGCCGTTATCATGGACCCGCCGAGCTACGGGCGCGGACCGTCCGGCGAGATGTGGCGGCTTGAGGACAACATTTACGCCCTGATCGCGCTGTGCAGGGACGTCCTGAGCGACCGCCCGCTGTTCTTTGCGGTCAATTCCTACACGGCGGGCCTGTCGCCCTCCGTCACCGGCTATATCGTCTCATCCGTCTTGCGGGGATGCGCGGGCAGCGTGCACAGCGACGAGATCGGCATTCCCGTCACCGAAAGCGGCCTGCCGCTGCCCTGCGGCGGCACGGCGCTGTTTGTCAGCAACGAGGTATCCCTTTGCAAAAAATAATCGAATTCAAAAACGTATCCTTTGAATACACGCCGGGCGCGAAGGTGCTCGACGGCGTCAATCTCTCCGTCGAAAAGGGAGATTTCGTCGCGATCGTCGGCGCGAACGGCAGCGGAAAGTCCACCCTTGCAAAGCATATGAACGGCGTGCTCGCGCCCACGGCGGGCTGCGTGCTCGTCAACGGCATCGACACCGCCGACGAGGACAGGCTGTACGATGTGCGCCGCACCGTCGGCATGGTCTTTCAAAACCCGGACAACCAGATCGTCGCGACGCTCGTCGAGGAGGACGTCGCGTTTGCGCTTGAAAATCTCGGCGTAGAGCCGGCGGAGATCCGCCGCCGCGTCGACGCGGCGCTCGAGACCGTCGGCATGACCAAGCACAAGCTCGAGAGCCCCGCGAAGCTGTCGGGCGGGCAGAAGCAGCGCGTCGCCATCGCGGGCATCCTCGCGATGGCTCCCGAATGCATCGTGCTCGACGAGCCGACCGCCATGCTCGACCCCAAGGGTAAAAAGCGCATCATGCGCACCGTCGCACAGCTCAACGAGCAGGGCATCACCGTCGTGCTCATTACCCATTTCATGGACGAGGCGGCGACGGCGAAGCGCGTCGTCGCGCTGTCTCAGGGTAAGATCGTCAAGGACGGGACGCCGCGCGAGGTCTTCGCGGACGTCGCGGGTATGCGGGCGCTCGGCCTCGACGTCCCCGTGCCGACGGAGCTGCTGCACATTCTGCTCGAGAACGGCGCGCGCGTGCGCACCGACGCCGTGACCAACGAGGCGTGCGTTGAGATCCTCTGCGCGCTGCTGGAGGGATCGAAATGAGCGTGCTTGAGACGAAAAATCTGACCTACGCCTATTCCAAGGGTATGCCGGACGAGAAGGTCGCGGTGGACGACGTCAGCGTGCGCTTTGAAGCGGGCGAGTTTATCGGCATCATCGGCCACACGGGCTCGGGGAAGTCGACCTTTATCCAGCACCTGAACGGGCTGCTGCGCCCGACGTCCGGCCAGGTCCTCTATGACGGCGAGGACATCTGGGCGCACAAGGATCGTATGCGCGAGCACCGCTTCAAGGTCGGCCTCGTGTTCCAGTATCCGGAATATCAGCTGTTTGAGGAGACGATCTATAAGGATATCGCTTTCGGGCCGCGCAATATGCGGCTGTCGGAGGAGGAGATCCGCGCGCGCGTCGAACAGGCGTGCGACTTCGTCGGCATCCCGAGGAGCTACCTCGACCGCTCGCCGGTCGATCTGTCGGGCGGCCAAAAGCGCCGCGTCGCCATTGCGGGCGTGCTCGCGATGGATCCGGAGGTCCTTATCCTCGACGAGCCGACGGCGGGCCTCGACCCGGCGGGCCGCGACGAGATATTGTCCGAGATCAAGGCCTATCACAAGCAGCGGGGCACGACGGTGCTGCTCGTGTCCCACTCGATGGAGGACATCGCGAAGCACGCGTCCAAGGTCATGGTCATCAACGCGTCGAAGCTCTATTGCTTCGAGCCCACCGACGCGGTCTTTGAGCGCGCCGAGGAGCTGCAGTCGCTCGGGCTCGACATCCCCGACGCCACTGCCATCGTGCTCGAGCTGCGCCGGCGCGGCTACGACCTGCCCAAGAATATCTACACCGCGAAATACGCGGCGAAAATGATTCTGCCTCTCATCGGGAAGGAGGGGAGATCATGCTGAAGGACATCACGCTGGGCCAGTACCTGTTCGGGAATTCCCCCGTGCACAAGCTCGACCCGCGCTTGAAAATATTGCTGACGATCGCGTATATTGTGCTGCTGTTCACCGGGAAGAATCTCGTCAGCGTCGTCGCGGCGATGGTCTTTGCCGCCGCGATGTTCCTGCTCGCAAGGATACCGCTTAAAATGATCTGGCGCAGCATCAAGCCCATTTTACCCATCGTCGTCTTCACGTCGGTGCTCAATTTGTTCTTTGTCGCGGGCGAACCGATCTTCGAATGGTGGATATTCAAGATATCGCGGGAGGGGTTGTATTTTTCGGCGATGATCTCACTGCGCATCGTCGCGCTGCTCGCGGGCACGGCGCTGCTGACCTACACGACTTCTCCCATCGAGCTGACGGACGCCATCGAGCGGCTGCTGTCGCCGTTTAAGATATTCAAGCTGCCGGTGCATGAGCTCGCGATGATGATGACCATCGCGCTGCGCTTTATCCCGACGCTCATCGAGGAGACGGACACGCTCATGGCGGCGCAGAAATCGCGCGGCGCGAACCTCGACACGGGCACGTTTAAAGAGCGCGTGCGCGCGCTCACGCCCATTCTCGTGCCGCTGTTCATCTCGGCGTTTCGCCGCGCGGACGAGCTGGCGCTCGCTATGGAGTGCCGCTGCTACCGCGGCGGCGAGGGCAGAACGCGGCTCAAGCAGCTGCGCTTCCACCCGTGCGATCTCGTCGCGCTGCTCGTTTTCGCGGCGGTATTTGCCGGTATTTTGTATATCAACACTCTGTTTCCGGCGGTGATTTAGATCAATAACTATCTGTTAACGCTCAAATATGTCGGCACCGCCTACAGCGGCTCGCAGATCCAGCGCAACGCCCCGAGCATTCAGGGTGCGCTCCAGCGCGCGCTGACGGCGGTGCTCGGCGCGCGGCCGGACGTCAAGTGCTGCTCGCGCACCGACGCGGGCGTACACGCGCACAAGTTCTGCGTGAGCTTTCTCTGCGACAGCGCGCTCGCGCCTGCGCGGCTCGCGATGGCGCTCAATATGCGTCTGCCCGCCGACATCCGCGTGATGCGCGCGCAGACCGTGCCGCCCGATTTTCACGCGCGATACGACTGCGTTTCAAAAAAATACATATATCGGGTGTATAATGACAATGTGCTGGATCCGTTTTATGTGGATCGCGCGCACCGTTTTTCGCCGCACATCGATGAAAAGCAGCTGGCTGCGCTCGCGGCGCTGTTTGTCGGGCGACATGATTTCGGGGCCTTTTGCAATATCCGCACCAAAACGCCGGACGACACCGTGCGCACCGTCAGCGAATGTACGGTGTGCCGGGAGGGGCCCCTCGTCATCTTCACCATCGCAGCAGACGGATTCTTGTACAACATGGTGCGCATCATTGTCGGCGCGCTGCTCAACGCGGCGCGCGGCAAGCTCGGCGAAGCGGAGATCGCGGCGCTGCTGGAGGACGGTCGGCGCGGCAATCTGTGCGCGACCGCGCCCGCGTGCGGTCTGTATCTCGAAGACGTGATCTATAAGGACATCGAAGCATGAACGACGAAATTACCGCCGCACGCAAAAAGAGAGTCCAGCGCATCCGCCGTCGGCGCACGGCCTGGTTTCTGTTCGCGCTCGCGGTCGTGTCGCTCGCGGTGCTGCTCGCAAACACGCTGACGGCGACGACCTTTCTCGACATAAAGGACGTCTGCAGCGCGATCTTCGCACCCTACGGGAGCTATCCGGTCGCGCTCGAAAGCGCCGGCGCCGTCAGCGAGAAGCAGATGTCGATGGCGTACGCGGTGCTGTCAGAGGATGCGGTGACGGTGTATTCGCAGCGCGGCAGCATCCTCGGAAGCTTTGCGCACAATCTTATTACCCCGGAGCTCGCCGCGGCGGGCAACCGCGCGGTGCTGTACAACATCGGCGGCAAGGAGATCGTCGTCTACAACCGCACGAGCGAGCTCGCGCGCTTCAAGACCGAATACAACATCATCGACGCCGCCGTCTCCAAGCGGGGCACGCTCGCCGTGCTCACGCGCAGCGACAAGTATACGGCGCAGCTGTCCGTCTACGGGAACGGGAAATACGAGCAGACGATGACCTGGTCCACGAACGCCGGCTTTCCGCTGCTCGTGCGGCTGCAGTCGGACGGCGACGCGGCAGCGGTCGCCTGCATCGCCGCCGTGAACGGGCAGCCCGTGAGCGTCGTGACGGTGATAGACACCCGCAGCGCCGAGGCGCTTTTTACCGCACAGGTCAACGGCATCGCCGCAGACATTCTGCTCGACAGCGGCGTTACGGTCGTGACGGACGAGACGGCGGAGCTGTACAGCATGGCGGGAGAGCAAAAGGCGGCGTATGTCTACGGCGACGCGCCGCTGCTGCACGTCGCGCACGACGAGGGGAGCGGCCTCGCGCTCGCGTTCGGCGACAACAGCCGGCCGCAGATCAATTCGGTCGTGCTGCTCGGCGGCAATCTGACCGTTAAGGCGACCGCGCAGGGCGTCGGGGCGGTGCGCGATATGTATCTGACGCGAACCGGCGTCTATATACTTGGCGCGCAGCGCATAACGGAGTACAATATGTCCGGTGAGGCGAAGGCGTATTACTCCGCGGACAGCGAGGCGTTCGCGCTCATCAAAACAAGCGGTCTGTTGACACTGTGCGCCGACAGACTGGAAAAAGCGGAGCACATACAGTTGTCAGAGGAGGCATAATTATGACTATTACATGGACACCCCTTGCGCTGGATGCCGCGGTGGCGGTCATCCTGATCGTGTGTTTTATCA